>JASIJX010000058.1 GCA_030049955.1 Acidobacteriaceae bacterium | reverse complement strand
AACGATTACAACGGCATCTCCAACTACAACGGCCTGCAGGTGCACGCTGAGCATCGCACTGAGAACGGGTTGGTCGGAACGGTGTCGTATGCCTGGTCGCACACGCTGGATGACTCGCCCGGCGCCTTCCAAAGCCAAACGGCCGCGCTCTACTACGACCCGATGGCCGGCTACGGCAACTCGAGCCAGGACCAGAGGCAGGTCTTTAGCTCGTCGATTCTCTACCTGCTACCCTTCGGCCGCGGCCAGCACTTCGGCAACAGTGTTTCGCGGCCCGTCGACTGGCTGATCGGCGGTTGGCAGACGAGCATCATCGCGCTTTTGCAGTCGGGCACGCCTGTTGATCTGTCCACCGGACAGGATGCGCCGGGGAACCGGCCGGATCTGGTCGGCTCAATTTCTTATCCCAAGGCGACCAGCGGCAATGCCGGAGCCTACTGGTTCAATCCGGCAGCTTTTGCCAATCCGCCCACAGTGGCTTCCTCGGCCTGCGGCTGCACCGTTTACACGGGGTTGGGCACGCTCGCTCGCAACCAGATTGTCGGCCCCGGCTATCGCGCGGTGAACTTCAGCTTGCAGAAGAACCTGCACCTGGCCGAAGGGTATACGCTCGAGCTGCACGGCGATGCGTTCAACCTGCTCAATACACCTGAGTTCACCAACCCCAACGGGAGCATGACCTCATCGCAGTTCGGCCAGATCGAGGGAACTCAGGTCTACAGCAACCGCGAAATTCAGTTGGCAGCGAGATTTACGTTCTGAGTTTTCGCGAATCCCTTGAGCGCCACGGCTGGTTGCGAGCCGCCGTGGCGCGCCTTTCAAGACGAGCTTTCAAAAAATCAAGGATCTGGTCTGCCCGGCATCGGCCCACATCGCTGGTTGGCGGCAACAGTTTTTCATTTTCCTCGGGGTATTCGATGCGTTTTTGGCCTTCTTGTTTTCTGGCCGGCGCACTGGCGTTTGCAGCAGTGCTGCCAGCTCAGGCGCCAGCGCGGGTTCCGGTAATTGACAAGCCAGTGATTGACAAGATTGATCCGCCGAACTGGTGGATCGATCTGCCAAGCCCGATGCTGCTGGTGCACGGCGAAGGACTGGACCGTGCACACTTCACGGTGACCGGCAAAGGCGTGGCGCTCACGCGGACGCAAGCATCTTCGAACGGCCATTGGGCGTTTCTGTGGATCGAAACGCAATCGGCCGCAGCGCAGACGCTGGAGATAACGGCTAAGGACAAACAGGGCGCGGCACATCGCGCATTCCGGCTTGCTGCGCGCGAGCAGGAGGCGCGTGGCCATGCCGGATTCTCTTCTTCCGACGTGATGTACCTGATCATGACGGATCGCTTCGCGCATGGAAACTCGGAGGCTGATCCGCCCGGTGATGATCGCAGTGCACCGCGCGGCTGGCATGGCGGCAACTTTGCCGGCATCGAGCAGCATCTCGACTACCTGCAACAGCTCGGCGTCACAACCATCTGGACTACGCCGGTCGTGTCGAACGGCAATATGCCGGAGTCGTACCACGGCTACGCGGCGACCGATTTGTATGCGATCGACCCGCACTTCGGCACGCTGGCTGAGTATCGGCATCTCTCGGACGCGCTGCACGCGCGCGGGATGAAGCTGGTGATCGATCTTGTACCGAATCACATTGGCGTAGATCATCCGTGGGTGAAGGACCCGCCAGCACCGGACTGGCTGCACGGCACGGTCGCGGACCATCGACATATGGTCTCCGATTTTTATCGGCTTCTCGACCCGCATGCGGCGCCGCAGTCGTGGCTCGATGTCACCAGCGGTTGGTTCACCAACGCCATGCCCGATCTGAATCAGGAGAATCCGCTGGTTGAAAAATACCTGATCCAGAATGCTCTTTGGTGGGTCGAGACGGCGAACCTTGACGGCATCCGGTTCGACACGTTTCCGTATGTCAGGCGCGCCTTCTGGCACGACTTTGAGGCTGCGCTGCACACAGCCGATCCGCGGGTGACGACGGTCGGTGAAATCTTTCATCGCGATCCTCAGGTCGTGTCGTTTTTCGCCGGGGGTGCGGTCCGCTGCGGCGCAGAAGGCTGCATCGATACGGGGCTCTATACGCCGTTTGATTTCCCGGTGTACTTTGCGCTCCGCGATGTGCTGGCTCACGGCAAGCCGATGAGCGAGCTTGCTGACGTGCTGCGCCAGGACTCGCTCTACCCTCATCCCGAGCGGCTGGTACCGTTTATTGGCAACCACGATACGGAACGTTTTATTACCGAAGCCGGCGGATCGGCGGCGATGCTGGAACTGGCCCAGGGGCTGACGATTACCCTGCGTGGCATGCCGCTGATCTACTCCGGCGATGAGATTGGCATGGAAGGCGGCAAGGATCCCGACAACCGGCACGATTTTCCTGGAGGATTTCCGGGCGATTCACACGATGCTTTTACGCGCGCTGGCCGCACAGCGCAGGAACAGGAGATTTTTTCATGGACATCCGGGATGCTGGCGCTGCGCAAGGAGCATCCGGCGTTGGAGAGCGGGTTCGAGCAGGATCTCTTTGCGGATAACGACGCATTTGCCTTTGTGCGGAGCACGGCAGGCGAAGTGGGGTGCGATGCGAACCAAAAAGCCGATCGCGTGCTGGTGGTGGTGAACAAGGCGCCCACCGCGAAGACGATTAATTTGCCGCTGGCCGATACGGCGCTGGCGGGCTGTTCAGAATTTCAGGCCGAAACACCTGCCGCGGGCGGAGCGCCGCAGGTGCGCGGCGGCAATTTGCGGGTTGAAGAGCCGGCGGAGTCATTGACTGTGTACTCGGTGAATCGGTAGACCCTGGGGCGGTGTTCTTGATAGCTTGGCTCCAGAACTGCTTTTGAATTGGAAACTGTTGGCGGGCTCGAGCCTTCGGGGGATTTTCTATGTGCAAGAAAAGAGTTGCAACCTTTGCGCTGGCGCTCTGCCTGGCGTGCACCGGAACATTTGTGCGCGCACAGAAGGCCGCACAAGGCAGCGATACAGAGCGCAACTGGTGGCAGAACGCGGTAATTTACGAAATCTATCCGCGCAGTTTTCAGGATACGAACGGCGACGGAGTGGGCGACCTCAACGGCATTACCGAGCACCTCGATTACCTCAAAAAGCTGGGCGTGGATGCGATCTGGCTGACGCCCATCTATCCATCACCGCAGGTGGATTTCGGCTACGATATCTCCGACTACCGCGCCATTGATCCGCAGTACGGCACCATGGCCGATTTCGACCGGCTGGTGAAGGAAGCCGCCAAGCGCCACATCCGCGTGATCATGGACATGGTGATGAACCATACCAGCGACCAGCACCGCTGGTTCCTGGAGTCGCGTTCCTCGCGCACGAATCCTTATCGCGATTGGTACGTGTGGCGCGACGGCAAAGGTGAAACCGCGACCAGCCCAGGCGAACCGCCGAACAACTGGGAATCGATCTTCGGGCACTCGGCCTGGCAATGGGACCCGAAGACGCGCCAGTACTACTACCACGCGTTCTACATTCAGCAGCCGGACCTGAACTGGTATAACCCGCAGGTGCACCAGGCATTCAAAGACATCATCAGCTTCTGGCTGGAGCGCGGCGTGAGCGGCTTCCGCTTCGACGCCATAACCCAGTTGTTCGAAGACCCGAGCCTCGGAGACGAAGCCGTGCTCAAGGACAAGAACGGCAAGCCGCTGGTCAACGCCTTCGGCGATCCGGTTCTGGACGACTCCAAGACCAACAACCTGCCCGGTGTGCACTCGGTGATGCAGGAGATGCGCGCACACATGGACACGTTCGACTCGGCGAGCTTCCCGGGCACGCGCGTGTTGATCGGCGAGACGTATTTGCCGAACATCGGCGAACTGGGCAAGATGTACGGAACGCGGCAGAAGCCAGAGTTCGAGCTGCCGATGGATACCCAGTTAGGCTTTATCAACAAGCTCGATGTGGCGGCGTTCCGCGCCAAATTGACGGACGCGGAGACAAAGATCGACGGCAATCTTCCACTGCTGGTCTTCGACAACCACGATAATCCGCGGCTCGATAAGCGCTACGGAGATGGCGTGCACGATGTGGCCATCCAACGTGTGATTTCGACGGTACTGTTTGGCAGTCGCGGCGCGGCGCTGTTCTATTACGGCGACGAGATCGGCATGAAGACCACGCCGCCGGCGCGCAAGCAGGACGTGAAAGACCCGATCGGCATTACCGGCTGGCCAAAAGAGAAAGGACGCGACGGTGAGCGCACGCCGATGCAGTGGGATGCGGCCACAAACGCCGGGTTTACTACCGGCAAGCCGTGGCTACCGGTGCCGGCAAGCGCCAGCACGATCAACGTGAAGGCCGAGGAGAACGGTCCTGACTCGCTGCTGACCTGGTATCGGGCGCTGATCCAGCTGAAGAAGACCAATCCGGCGATCGAGCGCGGGAACAACCGGATGCTGGATACCACCAACACTAGAGTGCTTAGCTGGGAGCGGTATACGCCCGGTGCGCCGCCGGTAGTGATCAGCGTAAACTTCACTGCCGAGCCGCAAACGGTCAACCTTTCCGCGGACCTAAAGGGAGGCCGATTGCAGACGCTGCTGAAATCGCCTGGCGCCGCAGACCCGGTCGCGCTCGACCGAATTGAGCTTCCGCCATTTGGCGTGTACATAGGCGAAGTGCAGTAGCATCTTCGTTACCCGCGGTCTGCGGTCAATCCCGAACCGTTTCGCAGCCATTGGCGGCTTCAGCCGCCGATCTTCTCGGTGAGCTCGATCCAACGCTCATAAATGGCATGGTGCTCGGCCTTTGCCGCTTCGAGTTCGGCAAGTGCGGCGGTGAGGGCTGCGGGATCGGTGACAACATCGGCGGCTTGAATGCGCTGCTCAGCGGCACGAAGTCGGGCGTCCGCTTCATCGATGCGCGTCTCCAGGGTGTCGTACTCGCGCTGCTCCAAATAGGAGAGCTTCCTGCGGGTTGGAGGTGTGGATGATGTCTCTGAGGCAGCTTGCAGAGCTTCTTTTATGACGGCTCCTGATCGGGCTCGGGCCTGCTGGTCGCGCCACGCTTCCCATTGCAGGTAGTCGGCGAAGAGCGCTGCGTTGCCGAAACCATCGAGACCGAGAACGGCGTTGGTGACCCGATCGAGAAGATAGCGATCATGCGTAACGAGAACGACTGCTCCGGAGAATTCGAGGAGAGATTCTTCGAGAATTTCGAGCGTGGGAATATCGAGATCGTTCGTAGGCTCGTCGAGGATAAGCACGTCGGCAGGCTGCAGCATGAGGCGGGCGATGAGCACGCGAGCCCGCTCCCCGCCGCTCAGACGTTCTACGGGTTGATTGAGCTGCTCGCCAGTGAACAGAAAGCGCGAGGCATAGCCAGCGACGTGGAGAACGCGGTCCTGATAGATGACGGAGTCAGAATCTGGCGCAAGCGTGCGGCGAAGGGTGAGCGCAGTATCCAACTCACGCATCTGCGAAAAGTAGACGATGCGCAGGCCCGGTGCGCGGCGAATTTCGCCGGAGCTTAGTGTGACTTCGCCGGTGATTGCGCGCAGCAGCGTCGTTTTGCCAGAACCGTTGGCGCCGGCAAGGCCAAGCTTCAGGCCGTTTGTCAGTGTGACGCCGATGCCGCGGAGGATTTCGCGATCGCCGAGGGTGACGGCGGCGTTCTCGACTTCGATGAGACGCTTGGTCTGGCGCCCCGTGGCGTCGAAGCTGATGCCGGCCGTAATATTTCGCGACCGGGATTCGGAGTCGCGCAGTTCGGCAATCAGTGCATTGGCGTTGTCAATGCGAGCTTTGGACTTCGTGGTGCGGGCCTTCGGTCCTCGGCGGAGCCACTCCATTTCTATTCGAACTCGGTTGCGCAGGCTTTCCTGCGCACGCTGTTGCCACTCTACATAGGCCTCACGTTCTTCCAGGAACTTGGAATATCCGCCTTTCACGCGCAGCAGACCATTGGAGTAAATGCGGTTGAGCTCAACGATTTCGGAAGCAACGTTCTCCAGGAAATAACGGTCATGGGTGACCACGACGAAGGCAAAATTGGCGGCCCGGAGCAGGCCTTCCAGCCATTCGATGCCGTCGAGATCGAGGTGATTCGTGGGCTCGTCGAGGAGGAGGACGTCAGGCTCGGCCACGAGCGCTTCGGCAATGGCGAGTCGCTTACGCCAGCCTCCGCTGAGGCTCGCAGCTTCGCGATCCATGCCGGGAATGCCAGAAGTGTCGCTTTCAGTAAAGCCCGCGCGCCCCAGCGTCTCCCGCAACCGCTGCTCGCGCGCCGTGGATGGCACAGCGGCGCGCTGGAGTGCCGCTTCGATGACTTGGCGGGCCGTGACTCCAGAAGCGAAGTCTGAAATTTGATGGACGTAGCCAATGCGTACACCCTTGCGGAAGGAGACTTCTCCAGAGTCAGGTTGCTGTTCAGCGCCAAGAATGGCCAGAAGGGTGGATTTGCCCGCGCCGTTGGGGCCGATGAGGCCGATGCGGTCGTTGTCGTGAACGGCGAAAGAAAGTTCATCGAGGAGTGGAACAGCGCCGAAGCGTTTTGAGATATTTTGCGCGATCAAGATCGGCGGCATATCTTCAGTTTACGGGTAGAGACTTTCTGTCTGCTGGGTCGGCTTTCTGCGGCGGACGGGACTTCAGTATGGGTGTTTGAGTGTTCGGGGAGGCACTCGAATGCTGGCGATCGACGCCGAGATTACGCGCCTACAGGCAGCGAAATACTCTCGTTCCGATCATCAAATGCAAAGCGAGGCATTAGTATTGGAGCGGCGTCGATATGCCCTCACCGCCAGACTGGCCCCAGAGGGCCGTTTGGCCGTCGGGGTTGTTTTGACCCCATAGAGCAGTCTCGGCCTGCGGCGAACCCTGGCCCCAGAGCGCGGTCTGACTGTTAGAGTTGCCCTGGCCCCACAGAGCGGTGAATCCATCGGAATCATTATTGCCCCACAGCGGCGTTACTCCCCACACTGCGGCGCTGTTGGCGCCGGACAGGAATGCATTGCCGCCGTAGACGCCGGACGCTGACCACGAGCCGGTTGGCTGCCACAGCGTGCCCTGCTCGGTTACTGCCGTTACTGTTCCGGAGTTGGCGTTATAAGCTGCAACCGGCGACATTGCGGCGCCTGAGGGAACAGAGCCGCCATTTACCAGAGCGGCGCTTACCGTTTTGGCGATGTCGAGGTAACCGGCACCAATGGTGAAAACGTCATAGTTAGCCGTATACACAACGCCATTCGCTGTCACGCTGCTGGTCGCCGGGAAATAACTGCGGTCTGCATTGGCCATCAGCAGCGCCTTCACCTGGTCGGGCGTAAGCTTCGGTGCGGCCTGCAGAAGGTCCGCCACGGCTCCGCTGGCAACGCCGGCTGCCATGCTGGTTCCGCTCATCGGGAAGTAATACTGCGAAGGATTATCGGAGCCGTTGGTCTGATAGAAGGCGTAGAGCGTGTAGAAGTCGGGATTATCGATGGCAAGCGGATCGTTCGGGAACTGAAGGCTGGTCACCACGTTTCCCGGTGCGACGATATCCGGTTTTACAAAGTGATCAATAAACGAAGGCCCTTTTGAGCTGTAACTCGCGATGAGGTCGTCGGCGATGGTGGGCGTCTCCATGGTTCGCATGGCGCCGATGGTCAGGGCATACGGATCATTGCCAGGCGACTCAATGGTGCCGTAGCCCTCGGGGTTCAGGTTCAGATCGCGGCCATCGTTGCCTGCTGCGACTACGACAACGATACCTGCCTGCCATGCTTTCTCTACAGCCTGACAAAGAGGATCGAGCGTGTAGCTCTCATAGATGGGGCGGCCAAGCGAAAGATTGATGACCCGGACGTTGAATGTGCTCTTGAGCGCAACGGCGCGATTGATGGCCGCGATGACCGCGGAATCCGATCCGGCGCCATTCTGGTCAAGAACGCGCAGGTTGATGAGATTCGCGTTTGGCGCCGAGCCGTAAAAGGTCCTGAAGTATTGCGGCCCGGTGGATTCGGCGCCGTTGCCTGCAATGAGTCCTGCCACAAGCGTGCCGTGGCCGAAGTGATCATATGCATCGCTCTGGCCGGGAACAAAGTTCTGGCTGTAAACAATCCGCCCGACACTGCCGGGAGCCGACTCATCGGGCAAAGCAAGCAGTTGAGAGACGAGAGATAAACTCAGCGACAGGGACTGCGAATTGGAAGCGAGATCCGCGACCGGTGTAATGCCGCTGTCAATCACGGCCACACCAATCCCGGAGCCGGCAAAGCCCTGCAGCCAAACTGCCGGAGCGTTGATCGGCTCGGTTGTGTATTCGGCTCCGGTAATCGTCACCGCCTGTTTCGCAGCGACAGTGCGATCGAACGAGATGTATTTCACGTTCGGGTCTGCCGCAAGCACATTGAGCTGGCTCACAGGAACGATGGCGACGATTGCATTGATGAGCTGCAGGGCAGAACTGATGACACCGCCCAGTAGCCCCAGCAGTCCGGTTTCCAGCCCCGAGGGTGGATTCACATACTGAACGATGACAGGGACCGACCCGGTTTTGCCGACCAGGTCAGGAGAGATTTTGCTGCTTGGTGTGCTGGCCGTCTGTGAACTGGCTGTCTGTGCGCTGGCAGTTTGCGCGGTATTCAGGCCCGCGAGAGAACCAAGCAAACTAAGAACAACAACTCCACGAATCTGGGGAAAAAACATAAAGCCTCCGGGGAACCGTCAGAATTATGACGAATTAAAAAGGGGAGGCACTACAAATGTGGTGTCATTCACATTAGTGGGCAACAGTGTGCCATTCAATCAAAAGGATGTGTAGGTGGCGGTCCTTTTGTAACATTACCCGCATTTAGGCACAGATTGGCCTTCCGTATGAGGGCGGAAGTTAGCCGGAATGATCCCGAAAACTTACGAGAACTTCCGGAGGAACCGGAAGCGCTTTCAGTAGACCGATCGTCGCGGGATGACTCGCGCGCGCGAGCTCGGCAACTGGCAAATCTTCCACGATGGCGCCGTCCGTAAGTACCGCAATCCGGTGGCCAAGCTGGATGGCCGAGACCAGATCGTGGGAGACATAGAGAATTGCAGTGTCGCGACTTCGGTTGACGCGTTTGAGGAGATCGACGATCTGAACCTGAGTCACTGGATCGAGAGCGCTGGTAGGTTCGTCGGCGATGATCAGCGACGGCCTGTGCAACAGGGCCATGGCAATGAGAATGCGCTGCGCCTGGCCGACGCTAATCTCCGAGGGCTTTCTATGGAGGAAGTCTTCGCTTGCCGGCAATTGTACTTCTTCCAGCAATCCTTCCAATCTCGCCCGGAATTCTCCTTGGCCATTTTCGTGGGCTCTCCACGCTTCGCGGAACTGGCGCAGCAGACTGACGGCAGGGTTGAGAGCCAATATCGGACTCTGCGGGATCAGGCTGATGCGGCGTCCGCGCAGCCGGCGCCATTGCGACTCGCTGAATGCGAGCAGGTTTTCGCCTTGCATCACAACTTCGCCGCTGACGCGACCACCGCGCCAGGGCAAGAGGCCAAGCAGCGACAGCACCAGAGTGCTTTTTCCGGCTCCGCTTGCGCCGGCAAGGCCCAGAATCTCGCCGCATCGCAGCTCGAAACGCAGATCGCGGAGGATGGTCCTGTCTCCGTAACCTGCTGTGAGGGCCACGCGAAGAAGCGGCTCGCTGCTCATTGCGCACCCCGCAAACGGAGTCTTTCCACGTTCCACACCAGCCGCGGCGTAAGCACTGCCGGCTCCA
>JASIJX010000471.1 GCA_030049955.1 Acidobacteriaceae bacterium | reverse complement strand
CGCAGGCTGGGCAAAAGGCGATTGAGCTAGGCGGCATTTATGACGGACACGAAGCGCCGGCAGATGTGCACAAGCTGACCAAGCAATCTGTGACTGCACTGGCCGGGCATGGGTTGGTTGTGGCCGCTAAGGACAGCTTTCCGCGTGACGGGGACACTTACTCGTTTGTAGCCAGCTTTGCCGAGGTTGAAGTGGATGTTGAGACCGGCAAGTATTACCTGACAGATTTTCTCGCCTATGGCGATGTGGGCACGGTGCTTCATCCGAATTCGCTGGGCGGACAGATGACGGGCCGGTCGACATTGGGAATTGGTCATGCGATCGGGCAGAAGTGGGTGCTCGATCCCGAATACGGATTCACTGTGGCGAAGCGCTTTTACCAGACCAAGCCGCCGACGATTCTGGATGTTCCAGTGGATATGCAGTGGAACGCCCTGAATATTCCCGACCCTGAAACACCGGTGGGTGCGCGCGGCGTGGGCGAGCCGCCCGTGGGCGGCGGCTGCGCTGCGGTGCTCAACGCGATCTCTGACGCGGTGGGCGACGAAGTTTTTCAACGCGCGCCGGTGAACGCCGATACGATTCTGGCGTCGCTTGAGGCCGGACGACCCATGCAACATCCCCTTATGGCTAACATCTGACGGCCACACCGAGGAGGACACAGAGCCATGGCAGTCATACGAGATGTAATGCCGGCATTCGATTTGCTGCAACCGGGCTCGGCCGCGGAGGCGCAGCGGCTGCTGGCGGAAAATGGCGAAGATGCCTGGGTGATGGCCGGCGGCCTGGACAGCTTCGACTGGCTCAAGGACCGCATCAAGAAGCCGAAGGTGGTGGTGGACTTGAGCGGGATCGATGAGCTGCGCGGCGTGCGCGTGGGCGGCGACGGTGTGGAAATCGGCGCCATGACGACGCTCACTGAGATCGCCAATCATCCGGAGATCCAAAAGAACTATTCGGTGCTCTCCGATGCGGTTTCAGTAGTTGCCTCGCCGCAGATCCGCAACCAGGGAACGCTCGGGGGCAATGTCTCGCAAGATGTGCGCTGCTGGTACTATCGCGGCGGCTGGCCTTGCTATCGCGCCGGCGGAAATATTTGTTACGCCGACACGCCGGTGGGACGCAATCGCGAGCACGCCATATTTGGCGCCGACCGCTGCGTGGCTGTTCATCCGTCGGACTCGGTGCCAGCACTGATCGCGCTCGATGCGAAATTCGTGGTGCAGGGCAAAAAGGGACGGCGCGTGATCGACGCCGAGGACTTTTATGTTGGCCCGGAAATCGACATTGTTCACATCAACATGCTCGAGCCCGGCGATCTGCTCACAGCGATTCGTATCCCGTCTACCTATTCAGGCGCGAAATTTTATTTCGAAAAAGTCCGCGACCGGAATGTGTGGGATTTCCCACTGATGAACGTGGCTTCGGCGATGAAGCTCAGCGGCAACAGTATTGACGACATTCGCATTGCGGTGAATGCAGTTTCTCCGCGGCCCATGCGCCTGAAGAATGTGGAAGCAGCGGTGCGAGGCAAGCCGGCCACTGCTGAAACCGGAGAGATGGCCGGCAGGCTTGCCGTCGAGGGCGCGGTGCCGCTGCAGTTCAATGCGTACAAGATTCCACTGATGCGCAACCTGGTGAAGCGCGCGATTTCCGGCGTCGAGGGTGCAACATGGACTTCATAAACCATTTCATAACTTCGGCAACAAGTCCGTGGGGACAGACGGTGCCGATGCACGTTGCGTGGGCACTTATCTGGGTTGCCGTGATCGCGGGGTTCTTCTTCATGGTCGTGCACGCGCTTTACGTGGCGATCGTGGTTCCGCGTCATGTGCCGGAAAAGGTCTCGGCTGAAGAGGCTGCGGAGGCGCCGGAGCGCGTGCCGCGGCATTCGCTGGCTGCGCGGATGTTTCACTGGATCATGGCGCTTTCGATGCTCGCGCTGCTTGTGACTGCGTTCCTGCCCAAAGTTGGAGTGCGGTTCAACTGGGTTCTTTATCACTGGATTGCCGGGCTGGTGTTGACGGTATCGATTCTCTTCCATATTGTTCATGCGTCGTTTTACATGGATTTCTGGTCCATCTGGCCGGACAGGGTTGACATGCGCGACGCCATGCGCCGCGTGCTGCGGTTCTTCGGCAAGCCCGCGCCGCCGGCCGAGCGCTTTGCCAAGTATCCGCTTGAGAACAAGCTCTATCACGGCGTGGTGATGCTGGCAGGCCTGGCGGTGATGATCACCGGCCTGTTTATGATGAAGCGCGTGCCCAGCATCTTTACACCACGCAATCCATATTTATTCAGCGACTTTACCTGGGGCATGATGTACGTGCTGCATGGTCTGGCCGGGGTTGGCTTCATTGCGCTAGTCATGGTCCACGTTTATATGGGCATTCGTCCGGAAAAGCTGCCCATTACCAAATCGATGATCTTTGGATGGATGAGCCGCGACTTCTTCCTCCGGGAGCACGATCCCAAACGCTGGCTGGTGACGGGCGCGCCGGCATCGGCAAAAAAACGGAGCTACGCAGCAACCGATGCCGACTAATTTTCAGCAACACTGCAACATCATCGAAGAATGTTACGAATTCACGCTCTCGTACGCAGCGCAGGGGCACGCGGCCAATGGGCAAAACGCGCAGGAACTGCAGCTTCGCGAACATCTGAAGCGCGCTGCGGAGGCCATGGGAAGACTGGAGACGAGCTGCGACGCGGCCATCGAGCAGGAGCAGCTTGAGCCAGCGGAGCGTTACCGGGCCATGATCCCGGTGCTGGCGCGCGACGCCGAAGTTTCCATCGCGGCCGTGGAACTGGTGCTGGCGCAGCCGGCCATCAGCTCGCAACTTATTGACAATCTGAACGCCTCGATCCATCTGCGCGCCTTGCTAACGGATATTTTTCTGGTGGTGGAGATCCTGGAGGCGCACCAGGCGCGAACGGCCGGTTTGCAGCAGACGGAGGCAGTGTAGCGGCGTTCATACGGGTGCATGTATTCTCCTCAGCTCCTCGAACATTTCGAACACCCGCGCAATGCGGGAGTGGTGCCTGCGCCCGACGCGTCGGTGCGGATGGAGAATCCTGCATGCGGCGATGTTCTCGAGCTTACGGTGAAGATCGATGCCGGGCGAATTGAAGAGATTCGGTTCCGCGCCAAAGGGTGCGTTGCTTCGATGGGGTGTGCGTCGGCGCTGACAGAGTTGGCGCGGGGCAAGTCGATTGCGGAAGCCAACAAGCTGACTCGCGCGGAGTTGCTGCGCACTGTGGGCGGATTGCCTGCTGCTTCAGAGCATGCGAGCCATCTGGCGATGGATGCGCTGCGGGCGGTGCTGGAAAAGTTGCAAATTCAGCGAAGCTAGAAGCCGGTTTGAGCTGCCTCGGCGTATTCTTCCGGTGTGTTCAGATCGGTGGCTAGCAGCCGGTCGGGTACGGAGATGTATTCGAACCTTTCTGCGTGCGCGTGCTTGACTTCGCGCGCGTTGCTGGTGACCGGCGCGCTGAGGAAGGCGTCGATTAGCTCGCGTCCGGCGAAAAGCGGATGCCCGCGTCGGCCCTCATTTTCTGGTGCGACGGCCCATGTGCCGCGCGCGCGGGCTCGCTCAAACGCGTCGCGAAGCAGGACGAGCGAGTGCGCGCTCAATGGAGGGCAATCGACGGGCGTGATTATCGCGTTGTGGTAGCCGGCGTCGAGCGCTGCCTGCAGCCCGGCTTGCATGGAGCTGAACTGACCGCGCTCCGGTGCGGGATTGCGCACGAGCGTTGCTCCGCAGCCGGCGACGATAGGTGCAAGATTCGTTTCGTTGTGCCCGGCGACGACGAAGACTGTGCCCGCGAGCGGCTTTAAGGCGGCGATGGCGGCGGAGAGCAGCGTGGTCGATTTTGATTCCGGCGGCCACGGCAGCAGGGCCTTGTCGCGTCCCATGCGCGACGATGCGCCGGCGGCAAGAATGACTGCGCAGATTCTGGATACCATCGCAAACGGCCTAAACTAACTTCTCGTGCGCGTCGTCGCAGCAGGATCCGGCGGAGAGCGAGGTGTCTTCTTCGAGCTCGGCGAGGCGGCGCGAGTTCTGGAACCAGCTCATGTGCGGCAGCGCGCCTTCGGCGTGGCGGCGTATGGCGATCAGTTCGGCGACAACGGAGACCGCGATCTCCTCCGGAGTGATGGCGCCGATGTCGAGACCCACCGGCGAATGCACGCGGTCGAAGAGTTCCGGTTCGAGACCTTCCTTTACGAGCTCGCGATAAACCGTGATGGCTTTGCGCTTTGAGCCGATCATGCCGATGAAGCGGGCCGGCGTTTGCACGGCCCAGCGCAGTATGCGCATGTCATCGCGGTGGCCGCGTGTGGCAATGACGATGTATGAAGACTCGCCCGGGCTTAGATCCCTGAGGGCTTTGTCGAAGTCTTCGCTAACGACCTGCCGCGCATCGGGGAATCGCTCGCTGTTCGCGTACAGGTCACGGTCGTCGGCGACGATTACGTCGAAGCCGGCATTGCGCGCGGCCTTGTAGACTTCGAGCGAAACGTGGCCGGCGCCGAAAAGGTAGAGCAGCGGCGTGGGTAGCACGGGCTCGACGAAGATTTCCAGAGTTCCGCCACAGACCAGACCGGTGTCGTACTTCGGGTCCTGGTTCAAATCGAATTTGAGCGTGCGCGGCTTTTCCGTGGCGATTACTTCTCGCGCCGCCTGCCATACTTCGGCTTCTACGCAGCCGCCGCCGATGGTTCCGGCGATGGAGCCGTCGTCACGCACAAGCATTTTGGCGCTTTTGAACGAGGGGATGGAGCCGCGCGCATTCACGATGGTGGCCACGGCTCCCCGCTGGCCGGCGCGCTGCAGCTTTACGATCTCCTCGTAGATTTCCATGTTTGTGATTATTGGATTGCGTCAAAGCGAAGTCAATCTGGGCGTTTTTCGATGCGCGCTCCTCAGGGGCTAAAGCCCCGGTCGTTCTGAGCGGCGTTGATGTACGGGCTAAAGCCCTTACCCTTCGTTAAAGCCTGCATCCTTCGCAGTCTGAAGCCCGTGCGCTTCATGAATCCGCGACTTATCACGCTGATTCCGCATCTCACAATCTGGACTACACTGAGAGAATTATGGCTAGCACGAGTGCTCCTTCGTCTATTCAGCCTCGCACGCCGCGGGGCGCATTTTCGAACGAGCCGTTTATCGATTTCAAGAATCCGGAAAACATCCGCAGCATGCGTGCGGCGCTGGAACGGGTTTCCGAGCATCTGGGTCGCGAATACGGGCTGATTATTGGCGGCGAGCGCGTGAAGACCGCCGAGAAAATCCGCTCCGTCAATCCCGCGCGGCCGGCGCAAGTGGTTGGAATCCACCAGAAGGCCGGCGCCGAAGAGGCGGAAAAGGCGATGGGCGCTGCGCTGCGCGCGTTTGAAAGCTGGAGCCATGCGCCGGCGACCGATCGCGTTTCCGTGCTGTTGGGAGCGGCTGACATCATTCGCAGCCGCAAGTTCGAGTTTGCCGCGTGGCTTACGTATGAGGTAGGCAAGAACTGGGCCGAAGCCGATGCTGACGTGGGCGAGACGATCGACTTTCTCGAGTTTTACGCGCGCGAGGCGCTGCGTCTGAATGCCGTAACTACGCCGATTCAGCTCGCTGGTGAGCACGACGAGCTTTTATATCTTCCGCTGGGCGTGGGCGCGGTGATTCCGCCGTGGAATTTTCCGTTCGCCATCATGGCCGGCATGACTTCGGCGGCGATCGTGACCGGAAATGCCGTGATTCTCAAGCCGTCGAGCGAATCGCCCACGATTGCGGCGAAGTTTGTGGAGGTGCTGGAAGAAGCGGGCATGCCCGATGGCGTGGTCAACTTCTGTCCCGGCTCGGGCGCGGCGTTTGGTAATGCGATCGTGGAACATCCGAAGACGCGCTTTGTTGCCTTTACGGGTTCCAAGGCCGTGGGCCTGGAGATTAACGAGCGCGCGGCACGGACGCAGCCGGGCCAGATCTGGATCAAACGGACAGTTCTGGAGATGGGCGGGAAGGACTCGATTCTTGTATGCGAGGACGCGGATCTGGAAGCAGCGGTGGAAGGGGTGGTGGCGTCGGCCTTCGGGTTCAGCGGGCAGAAATGCTCGGCCTGCTCGCGGGCGATTGTGGAAGCGCCGCTCTACGATGTGTTTCTTGAACGGCTGCGCGAGCGCGTGGCGCAGCTAACGGTGGGTGATCCGACACAGAATCCGAATATGGGGCCGGTGATCAGCAAGGGGGCGCTCGAGTCGATGCTGCGCTACGTGGAGATCGGCAAGCAGGAAGGCCGGCTGGTGGCGGGCGGCAACGCGCCGTCGACGGCTGATGGCGGCTATTTTCTGGAGCCTACCGTCTTTGCCGACGTCGCGCCGGATGCGCGCATTGCGCAGGAAGAGATCTTCGGGCCGGTGCTGGCGGTGATCAAGGTGCGGAACTTTGGCGAGGGTCTTGCGGTTGCCAATAATACCGAGTACGGGCTCACGGGTGCGGTGTATTCGAATGATCGCGAACGGCTCAGCCGCGCGCGCCGCGATTTCCACGTGGGCAATCTGTACTTCAACCGCAAGTGCACGGGAGCGATGGTGGGCGCGCACCCATTCGGCGGGTTCAACATGAGCGGCACGGATTCGAAGGCGGGCGGGCCGGATTATCTGTATTTGTTTACACAGGCCAAGAGCGTGGCGGAGAAACTGCCGGTGGAAAAGAACGCGGGGCGGACGCAGGGGCTTTAATCGGAGGGAGGTTTGGCGCACGGGCTGAGGTTCGTACTCTTCAGGTTGCTGAAAAAACCATTTGAGCTCGCCAAAAGCAACTCGGATCCTTCACTGCGTTCAGGATGACAGCACAGTGGGAAAATTGGATTTTTTGCGGCCTTTGAATCCCGTTCTATGCGACCACGCCAGATGCGGCCTGCTGTTCTTCGGCTTCGAGCTTGTTGCCTACCTCGGCGGCGGCCTGCGCCAGTACGCGGTGGTGAATGGTGAAGAGGGCCAGTTCCAGCCGGTCGCCTACGCCGGTTTTGTCGTAGATGGAGCGCAGGTAGTTTTTAATGACCTGCTCGGTGGTTTTGAGGCGCATGGCGATTTCGCGGTTTTTGCAGCCCTGGACGATCAGCGCGACGATGCGCATTTCCTTGGGCGTGAGCCGGTCGCGGACGCGAGTGCCGACGGTGTCTTCTTCCGGGGAGCCGGGCTGCAACACCTGTGGCGGCTGCCACACATCGCCCGTGGCAACGCGGCGCACGCATTCGGCCAGCGCCGGCCCGGTGACATTGCGGAAGACGACTCCGCGAAAGCCCTGCTGGAGGTAGGTTGCGGCGCTTTCGTTGTTTTCGGCGATCACGATGCCGCGGCTGCCGGTAGTTTCAAGGAGCGCGTGCAGGCGGGCAAAATCCGGCCGCAGCGAGGCAGCAAACAAAACAATCGACCCCGGAAAGGTGGAGACAGCGTGGAACATGCGATCGAGGTCGGTGCATTGCGCGATAATGCGCAGATCCTCATCCATCGCCAGCACCTTTGCGGTACCCGCACGAAATATCGCCTGCGAATCGGCCAGGATTACTTTGTTCATCTGTGTGTCCCACCCCGCCTGCAACCTAATGCGCCGCTCGTTACCCCGCGGCGGTTCGAGCCCGGTATCTATGTGTGAGCCCTTCCGTCCCTATCGGCAAAAGGGGGACAACACTCTGCTAAGTGTCCCTATCTACTACTCGGCCGTTACGAAGGTGTCCCCACCCCGGCACACCTTTAGGGTTCCGTTCTTGCTCCCAGAAACGAGATTACCTAAGTTTTTTTAACACTTTCACAAAAAGGCTGGGGAATATAGACCTTGCCTATTAACCAGAATGGGACAATGGGGTCTTACACTAATGATATATGAAACGGCCGATCCTGTTAGCGGTAGATGACGACACAAACGTGTTAGAAGCCGTGGTCCAGGACCTGCGCCGGCAGTATTTCGAGAAATATCGTGTTATGCGGGCAGCCAGCGGACCGGCCGCGCTGGATACTCTGACCCAGCTCCGAGCCCGGGAGGAGCCGGTTGCCCTGCTGCTGAGCGACCAGCGCATGCCGGGCATGACGGGCGTCGAGTTCCTGGAGCGCGCCCGGAAGCTCTATCCAGAGTCGCGCCGGGTGCTACTTACGGCCTATGCCGATACCGAAGCGGCGATCCGGGCGATCAATTCGGCCCGTATTCACTATTACTTAACCAAGCCTTGGGATCCGCCGGAGGAAAAGCTTTATCCGGCGCTGACGGATCTGCTGGACGACTGGCAGGCGGGCTACCGGCCGGAGTTCGAGGGATTGCGGGTGATCGGCCATCGTTGGTCTCTCAAGGACCACCTTGTGCGTAACTTTTTATCTCGCAATCAGATACCATACCGGTGGCTGAATGCCGCGGACGACGGGGATGTGACGAAGCTGCTCAAGGAGCGGCAACTTGACCCGGCCCGGCTTCCGGTCGTGCTGTTTGGCGATGGTGCGGCGCTGGTGGACCCTGAGCCCGAGGCGCTGGCCGCGAAGGTCGGCCTGCGGGTGCAGGCCAGGCAGGATTTCTATGATTTTGTGGTGGTGGGCGCGGGACCTGCCGGCCTGGCAGCCGCGGTTTATGGCGCCAGCGAGGGGTTGCGGACCCTGGTAATTGAGCCGGAGGCGCCGGGCGGCCAGGCTGGGTCGACCTCACGTATTGAAAATTATCTGGGCTTCCCTGCCGGTTTGAGCGGATCTGAACTTGCCCGCCGAGCCCATACACAGGCCTGCCGGTTTGGCGCCGAGTTCGTGGTGCAGCGGGCCACTGGCCTGCGGGTGGATGGCCAGTACCGGTTTGTGCAGACGGCCGATGGGCGCGAGGTTTCCACTCACTCCGTTCTGCTTGCGCCCGGTGTGCAATACCGCAAACTGGAGGTTCCCGGATGCGAGCGGCTCTGTGGCTGTGGCATTTACTATGGCGCGGCGCTGGTTGAGGGGAATTCGTGTAAGGACGAAGACGTTTTTATTGTTGGCGGGGCGAACTCTGCCGGCCAGGCTGCCTTGTACTTCTCGCAGTATGCCCGTCATGTGACCATGCTGGTTCGCGGTGCGGGGCTTTCGGCCACCATGTCGAAATATTTGATCGATGAGATATCCCGAACATCGAATATTTCGGTAGAGACTCGCACGCAGGTGATTGAGGCCTACGGCGGGGAACGGCTGGAGGAGATCAGGCTGCAGACACCGGCGGGCGAGCAGACGGTGGCCGCCAATTCGTTGTTTGTCTTTATCGGCGCGGCGCCGATAACGGAATGGCTGCCGCCGAGTGTTTTACGGGACGAGAAGGGATTCCTACTTGCGGGACCTGATCTGCCGGAGAATGACAGTTTTCGCGAACTGTGGCATGAAGAACGGCAGCCTTACCTGCTGGAGGCCAGCGTGCCGGGCGTGTTTGTGGCCGGGGATGTGCGCCACGGTTCGGTAAAGCGCGTGGCTTCGGCAGTGGGCGAAGGGTCGATTGCGGTGCAGTTCGTGCATCAGTATCTGGCCGGTTTTTAACTCGGGGAATTTTGGCTGGATTTGAGCAATTAGAATTTGGCTGGGTTGCAAGCGTTCCATTTGAGCGCTCTGGCGGAGATGGCAAAAGGGTTCATGAACGGCGCAGAAAGTCCGATCGAGGTTGAGTCGATTTCCCTGCGGGAGGTTGCTGAGGCGCTCCGCCGCACCCGCATCTTTGCCGAGACCGACCTTCTTGAGGTGATGCCCGGTGTGGAGCGCGTGGAGCAGGTTAAGGCGCGGGCCGGAGCGTTCCTTTTCGAGCCGGAGCAGGACTGGCAACACTACTGGGTGGTGCTCGAGGGCGAAACCCGCGCGGAACGGCCGGAACAGGATGGAAGCTGGACGCTGGTAGGCTGCGCGAAGTCCGGCGACGGTTTTGGCGAGGTTCCGCTGCTCACGGGACGGTTGCGCTCGCACTTTCGCATCGTTGCCGCGCGGGATTCGATCCTGGTGCGGTTGTGCGAGCAGGAGTTCTGGAGCTTGATGGCGTGTTGCCCTGCGGTGCGCCGCGTAGTGCTGGCCGATATGGCGCAGCGACTGCAGTCGCACCAGGTGGAGGCGCTGCACCGCGAGAAGCTGGTCTCGCTGGGCACGATGGCAGCCGGGCTGATGCACGAGCTGCACAATCCGGGCGCCGCCGCCAAACGCGCTGCTTCGCAGATGCGCGAAAACCTGCTCAAGCTGCAGCAGTTCAGTCTGCGCGAGAATGCGCAGGCGAGAACTGCCGAGCAATTGGATTGCATGCGCTTGCTGCTGGAGCACACGCTGTCTCGGTGTGGCGGAGCGGCGATGAGCAGCCTGGAGCAGGCCGACGCCGAAGAAGCGATGGGCGAGTGGCTTTCCTCGGCGGGTGTAGAAAACGCTTTCGCCATTGCGCCGGTGCTTGTGAATGCCGGCCTGAAGGAAGATGAGCTGACTTGCGCACGCCAGGCGTTTGCCGGAGACGGATTTTCCGATGCCATCAACTGGCTGGAAGCACTTATCGCCTGCGGCTCGCAGGTGTGCATGCTAGAAGAGAGCGTTACGCGCATCTCCGACCTGGTGATGGCGGTGAAGAAGTTCGCCTATTATGACCGATCGCTGGGTAAAGAGGTGGACGTTCACGACAGCCTGCAGAGCACGCTTACGATTCTCGGGCACAAGCTGCGCGTCAAGAACATTTCCGTGGAGAAGCGGTTCGATGCGTCGCCATCGAAGATCATTCTGCGTGGGGCGGCGCTCAGCCAGGTTTGGACAAACCTTATCGATAATGCCGCGGACGCCTCGCCCGAGGGCGGGAAGATTGAAATCGCCACGTGGAGCGAGCCCGGCATTCTGGGCGTGAGTGTGGAAGACCATGGCTCCGGCATTCCCGCCGAGGTGCTGCCAAAGATCTTCGAGCCGTTTTTTACGACCAAGCCGCAAGGCTCGGGAACGGGTCTGGGGCTGGAGATCGTGCACCGCATCATTACGCAGAACTTCGGCGGAACGGTCGAGGTGAAATCGGAGCCAGGCAGCACGCGATTCCTGGTGCGGCTGCCGGTCGATACGGCCGCACCAGCGCAGGAATCATCCGCTCAGAAGGCGGAGACGCCGCGTTAGCGGATAGTAAGGCTTGCTTTGAGCGTGGTATCGGCGGACGAATTGCCGACCAACACCTGGAACGCACCATGCGCCAACTGCCAGGCGTGCGCTTTTACCGACCAATAGGAAAACGAGCGCGGATCGAGAGAGAGCGTGACGGTCTTCGATTCGCCGGGCGTGAGCATCACCTTGCGGAAGCCCTTTAACTGGATAGGCGGCTCGTTGCCCTCGTCGATGGAAGGAAAGCCGAGGTAAAGCTGTGCGACTTCCGCGCCGGCGCGCTGGCCGGTGTTGGTAACGGTGAAGCTCACTGTCGCGGTTGCCGCGCCGGGCTGTTGCTTCACGCTTATATCGTCAAATTTGAATTGCGTGTAGGAGAGCCCGAAGCCGAAGGGAAATTGCGGCTGTACGTTGTGGGCTGCGTAGGCGCGATAGCCGACTTCGAGATTTTCGCTGTAATGCACTTCGCCGTTCACGCCGGGGTACTGCTCGGGATTGGCGGCGAGCGTCTGGTCCACGCTGCGCGGAAAGGTGAGCGGCAGCTTGCCGGAGGGGTTCACATCGCCGAGCAGAACTGCGGCCACAGCGGCGCCGTCTTCTTCGCCCGGGTACCAGGCTTCGACTACGGCCGGGACCTGGTCGATCCAGGGCATGAGCACGGCCGAACCGCTCTTCACGACCACGACGGTTTTCGGATTTGCTTTGGCTACGGCTGCGATGAGCTGGTTCTGGCCCTCGGGCAGATCGAGGCTCTGGTCGTGGCCTTCGCTGTCCTGATCGCCGACCATAACGATGGCGATCTGAGCCTTGGCTGCTACTGCGGCTGCTGCATCGATGTCGGCGCCGTCGGTAACGGTCATCCGAGTTATCTCCCTGTCGACCGCAGCCTCCAGGCCGTCATAGGGCGTGATGGCGTAGAGCGGGATGACGTGCGAGCTGCCTTCGCCGCCGGTGCTGGGCCGTACTGCCCAGGGGCCGATGAGCGCAATTCTGCGCACGGTTTTGCGGTCGAGCGGGAGCAGGTTGCCGTCATTTTTGAGCAGGACCATTGCCTGCTCGGCGATGCTGCGCGAGACGGCGCCGTGCTCGAATGCGGGGATGGGTTTCGGCGCAGGCTCGGGAGAGAAGAGGCCGAATTCGATCATGGTGGTGAAGCGGCGCACGAGTTTGTCGTCGATCACAGCCATGGGCACCTGGCCGGATTCGACGGCGTGGCGCAGGTCATCGCCAAAGTAGCGGCCGGTGGGCATCTCTGCGTCCAGGCCGGCGAGCGCGCTGGGCACGGTGCTGTGCGTCGCGCCCCAGTCGGAGATAACGAAACCTTGGAAGTCCCACTGCTTTTTCAGAATGTCAGTGAGCAGTAGAGGGTTTTCGCAGTTAAATGTGCCGTTGATCTTCGGGTAGGCGCACATGATGGAGGCGGAGTGCGCTTCTTTGATGGAGGCTTCAAAGGCGGGCAGGTAGATTTCGTGGAGCGCGCGTTCGCCGATGATTTCGTTAATCGACATGCGCTGCGTCTCCTGGTTGTTGGCGTCGAAGTGCTTGACGTTAGCCAGTTCGCCCACGCTCTGGATGCCTTCGATGTTGGCGACGGCGATGCGCGCGTCGAGATAGGGGTCTTCGCCGTAGCTCTCAAAGACGCGGCCGCCCTGCGGCACGCGCGCGATGTTGATGTCCGGCGATTCGAAGAGCTGGCTGCCGAGTGCGCGTGCTTCTTCTGCGGCGAGCTTGCCGTATTGGTGCGAAAGCTCGGGATCCCAGGTGGCGGCGAGCGCGAGTGGCGAGGGAAATGCGGTTGCGCGCTTTTGCGGACCTGCTCCGCCGGGGCCTGCGCCTGCGGGGCCGTTGGTCATGTGCAGCGCGGGGATGCCGAGACGCGGAATGCCGGGAATGACGCGGTAATTCTCGGCATCGTGGATGCCGTGCAGCTCCGCGACTTTTTCATCGAGCGTCATTTTTGCAACGAGCTGGCGCGCCCGAGCTACTGCCTGCGCGTGGGTGATGCGGGGCTGCTGCGCGGGCGCGGCTGCTGCGAGAGATGTGGCCAGGAACATTGCGGCCGTCGAGAGGAGAACGCGCTTGTGCTTCGTGAAGGTCACGGCTGGCCCTTTCGTTTGAGAACGGAATTGTTACAGACGAAAGATTCAGCGAAATTTTATCATTGCGTGTACGCAGCGGGGCTCCGGGCGCTGGCGCGCCCGGAGATGATCGTGTCTATTGATTTACGCCGCTGGCGAGGAAGCCGCCATCGACGGCGAGGACCTGGCCGGTGACGAACGAGGCGCTGTCGGAAGCGAAGAAGACGGTTGCGCCGATCAGCTCTTCGGTTTTGCCGAAGCGGCCCATGGGCGTGCGCATCAGCAGCTCCTGCCCGCGCGCGGTGCTGTCGAGCAGCTTGGCGTTGAGATCGGTGCGGAAGACGCCGGGGGCGACTGCGTTCACGTTGACGCCCTTCTTTGACCACTCCACGGCGAGCGAGCGCGTGAGCGAGGCCACGCCGGATTTACTGGCGGCGTAGGCTGCAACCTCGCTCAGCGAGATGAAGCTGTTGAGCGAGGCGATGTTGACGATGCGGCCGTAGCCGCGCTCGAGCATGTGTCGGCCGAAGACCTGGCAGGCGCGCAGAGTGCCGGTGAGGTTGGTGTTGATAATGGAGGTCCACTCTTCTTCGGGGAAGTCGAGCGTGGGCGCGCGCTTGATAATGCCGGCACAGTTGACGAGGATGTCGACTTTGCCGAACTGCTTGAGCACGGCTGCGAGCAGCCGCTCTAGCGATGCGCGGTCGCATACGTCGGAGGCCATGCGCAGGGTTTTGCGGCCTGCGGCTTCAATGGCGCTCGCCGTTTCCTCTACCTGCTGCTCGCGCCGCGCGGTTGCGACGACGTCTGCGCCGGCTTCGGCGAGTCCAATGCTCAACGCGCGGCCGATTCCAGATGTTCCTCCGGTAACGACCGCAACTTTTCCTTCCAGACTGAATAGTTTCCCTGTCATGCTTTCTCCGCCATGGTGGCATTTGGGCTTTCTTCCTCGTCGACTACCGAATTGAGCCGGCTGCGATGTGCCCATAAACCGAGTCCGGGGTTGGCGACGAAGAAGATGTCTTCGCCTTCGACGCGATTGAGACCGTGCCGCAACTTCTGCGGGTCGTAGCGCTGCATCATTTGGGCAACATCGCCATATGCGTAGCCAACGCTCTCCACCTCTTCGCGGCTCAGCTTTGCCGGGCACCAGGTGATGCGGAAGCGGCCCTCGGACGAGGCGTGAATCAGATGCGCTGCGGCGCTCAGGTCCGCAGCGAGATCGGGGTTTTCTGCGACGGCTTTGAGCGTGGCCGGCGTGCCGCGATACCCATATTTACGGATGAGCGCGTCGATGCCTTTGTCTTCGCCGAACTCGTGCACGCCGGGCGCGAGGATAATCAGCTCTGCGCCGTCGGCGAGCGCCATGCGCGTGCGGTAGACGGCTTTGTTGCCGATCCAGGTGCTGCCAAACTCGCTGGGGTGCAGATAGACCACGGCTTTGCGGATAGGTTCTTCGACCATTTCGAAGTTCACCTTGAGGCTCAGCTCTGAGGCCTTGAGGAAACACTCGATATCGTCGCCGATGAAAAGCCCGCGCACAGCGAGACCGCCTTGCGGCCTGCGGCCGACCACTGTGTGCACGTAGACGAGGGGCAGGTGACGCAGGAAGCGGTCGGAGGCGTAGTTGAGCACGGCGCGCACTGGGGTTTCGGCGCGGCCCATAATGCGCTCCATACCGTAGACGGCGCCGAGGTAATGGCTGCGGTTGATGCCCTCGCGGCCGCCGGCGCCGATCAGGATGTTTTTGGTGTAGTTGGCCATGCCGATGACTTCGTGGGGGACGACCTGGCCGATGGAGAGGATCAGATCGAAGCCGCCCTGCGAGATGAGCCGGTTGACCTGCGCGGGCCAGGAGTAATTCAGCATGCCTTCCGACTGCTCGCGGATGAACTCGGCGGGGACTTCGCCGAGGGTTTCGATGTCAGTGCGCCAGTTGTGCACGCGGAACAGATCCTGCGGCACGCCGTCGAACATGTGGGCGATCTGGTCGGGCCGCATGGGCGTGTGCGTGCCAATGGCGGGCAACACGGCCTTGAGCCGGTCGCCGTAGTGCTCCCATGCGTAGCGCGTCAGCTCGCCGGCGCGGGAGTGTTCGCGGCTCTGGTCGGGCGGGACCACGAGCACTTTGCGGCGGTCACCCAGTCTGACGAGGGCTTCTGTGAGCAGGCTCTTCAACTGCTCGGGCGAAAGATCGGTATCAGCGCTTCCTTGTGCGTAAAAGAGGCTCATGCGGTTTCCGCCTTTTGGGGTAAGTCGACACGCGCGGGCGCCAGCCTGGGCGTGATTGCGTGAATGATGACCAGAGCCAACGGGTAAGCGACACAGGCTACGACGAAGAGCGGCACGTAGCTATTGGTAAATTTCACGATGTATCCGGTCGCCAACTGGAGCAAAACGCCGCCGATTGCTCCTGCCATGCCGCCAATGCCGATGACACTGCCGACGGCTGCCTTGGGGAAGACGTCGGATGGAAGCGTGAATATATTGGCTGACCAGCCTTGATGCGCGGCGGCGGCCAGACCCACGAGCGCCACTACCAGCCAAAGGTGATGGAGGTATGGCGCGGCAAAGACCGGCAAGACACACAGCGTGCAGACGAGCATGGCGGTCTTGCGCGACACGTTTGTGCTTTTGCCGGCTTTCAGCAGAATGGACGAAATCCATCCGCCGCCAATACTGCCCACGGTTGAAATGCTGTAGACGATAACCAGCGGCAGCCGGTTTTGTGACAGGCTAAGCCCGAAGGTGGATTGCAAATAACGCGGAAGCCAGAAGAGATAGAACCACCAGATTGGGTCGGTGAGAAACTTGCCGATGGCGAATGCCCATGTTTCCCGGCACGGCAATACCCGACTCCACGGGACGGTTTCGAGCCTTTCAGCCGGATCGCTGAGAATCAGATTCAGTTCAGCTTTGGAAACCCTGCGATGCTCCTCCGGCCGGCGGTAGTAGAGGAGCCAGGCGATGAGCCATACGATGCCCATGGCGCCTGTAGCGATAAACGCGCCGCGCCAGGTGACCAGCACTACCAGTGCCGGGACGACCAGCGGCACGACGATGTTGCCAATATTGGCGCCGGAGTTGAAGATGCCGGTGGCTAACGCTCGTTCGCGCTTGGGAAACCACTCGGCGACCGTCTTGATGCACGCAGGGAAGTTGGCCGCCTCGCCCAGGCCGAGCATGAACATGGCGATGCCGAAGGTGATGACCGAAAACGCGGCGCCGGGCAGCATCGCTGCGACGCTCCAGAGGCCGATAGCGATGGCGAATGCCTTTCGCGTTCCCAGCTTGTCAGTCAATCCGCCGGCCACCACCATACCGATGGCGTATGCGGCCTGAAACGCGGCGAGAATATAGCCGTACTTGACGCTGTTCAGTCCTGGGATGACGCCCTCGAGAAACTTCTCGAGGTAAGCGATGACGCCGCGATCCACGTAGGCGATCACGGTGGCGAAGAACAGGAAAGCGCAGATGGCCCAGCGCACGTAGCCCATTCGTTGGGCGAGCGAGGAATTTGCCGCTGCCTGCGTTTCTGCTGTCCTGGTTTCCATTGACCCGCGTGCTCCGCTACAGTTTGTAAGCTTTCTTTGCCAGCCCGTAGGCCAGGTCGCGCGCCACTTCCACTGCTTCGTCCTCATCAAGCCGCTGCTCGGCGACCAGCCGGGCGAGGAAGGCGCAGTCGATGCGGCGGGCAACATCGTGCCGCGCCGGAATCGACAGGAAGGCGCGCGTGTCGTCGTTGAACCCTACAGTATTGTAGAAACCCGCGGTCTCGGTAGCCAGCTCGCGGAAGCGCATCATGCCTTCGGGGCTGTCGTGGAACCACCAGGGCGGACCGAGGCGCAGGCATGGGTAGTGGCCGGCCAGCGGCGCGAGCTCGCGGCTGATGGTTGACTCGTCGAGCATGAAGAGGATGATGGTGAGCTTGCTCTCGTTGCCGAAACGGTCGAGCAGCGGCCGCAGCGACTCGACGTAGTCGATGGCGCGAGGAATGTCGGCGCCCATGTCGCGGCCGTAGCGCTCGTAGATTTTCTTGTTGTGATTGCGCACGGCGCCGGGGTGAATCTGCATCACCAGGCCGTCTTCGACGCTCATGCGCGCCATCTCGGTGAGCATCTGCGCACGGAACAGCTCCTGCTCGGCGGCCGTCGCTTTGCTGCCGATGATTTTGCTGTACAGCGCTTCGGCCTCGCTGGCAGAAAGATTGGCGGTCTGCGCCGTGGGATGGCCGTGATCAGTGGCGGTGCAGCCGAGTGCGCGGAAACGCGCGCGCGCTGACTGAAGAGCGCGCAGATAGCCACACCATTTGCCGGTGTCTTCGCCGGTTTGCTCGCCGAGTTTGGCGATGCGCTCAGTGAAGCCGTGGAATTCGGGATCGACGACCGAGTCGGGGCGGAATGTGGGCAAGATACGAACGTTGCCGCGGGCGTTCCAGTCCGAGCTGCGGATGGCCTGGTGATCGGCAAGCGAATCGAGCGGGGAATCGGTGGTGGCGAGCACTTCAATTTTGAAGCGGTCGTACAAGGCGCGGGGCAGAAACTCCGGCGTGCGCAGCCGCGCGTCGATGGTATCGAAATAGAGGTCGGCGGTTTTTTCGGAGAGCCGCTCCTTGAGGCCGAAGAGCTCCTGAAAGGCGTAGTCGAGCCACATGCGCGTGGGCGTGCCGCGGAAGAGGTAATAATGGCTGGCGAAGATGCGCCAGACTTTGCGCGGATCGCGGATGACGGGCTGACCGATTTCGAGATCGTCCATCGATATGCCCTGGCTGTAGAGCATGCGGAAGACGTAATGATCGGGTTGGACGAAGAGCGTAGCCGGATCTGGAAACGGCTCATTGCGCGCGAACCACCCTGCCTGCGTATGCCCGTGCGGGCTGATGATGGGAAGATTTTTAACTTCGTCATAGAGGCGGCGGGCGATCTTGCGCGTGTCTGTTTCGGCGGGGAACAGGCGGTCGGGACCGACAAGGTCGGGAGCGATCAGCATGGTATCCATCTTAGTCCTCGATAAATCCGCAAAATTAGCGGTACAAGATTAGCGCTTCAAGAGGTCAGACCACAAGTATACCTGCCTGATCGCGATACTGGCATGTTTGCGATTGGAGCGGGTCAGCTTGAATGCGTGCTTCCTCAGAGGCTGAAGTCCTGCTCATTTTGAGAGGTTTTCAATGCACGGGCTAAAGCCCGTGCCCTTCAAAACTTCGGATACGGGCCTGCATTTTCACTGCTTGCAAATCCAGCCATGGAGAGGTGAGAATTGTCGGGACTTCCAACAACCCCGGTAGAACCTCCTGATGGAAAAGATTGTCATTAGTCCGGACGAGATCGCTCATACCCGAGACTCGGCGGACGAACCTCGAGGTGTGACGGCGAAGCTTGATTCGCCGATCGCTTGGTGGGCCCGGCTGTGCCTTTCGCCATTGGTGCTGGTGCTACCGGTGCTGTGTGTGATTACGCTGGTGCTGCGTGCGGCCATGCGCGGGATGCCGCCGCGCACACGCTACGCATGGATCTCATTTTTCTCTACGCTGCTGGCGATCAGCGGCATTCTCACGACCATTGGCGGGGTGGTGGCATTTACGGCTGCGCCGACGCCGTCGGTGGTGAGCAGCGGCTTGAGCGAGCTGGATGGCCGCACTAATTTTCCGTCACTGCCGGCGACGCAGGACCTGACGGCGGAGCAGGTTTCCGACGAGTTGAAGCCGCTGGTCACGGTCATTACTCCGACGCAGCGCAACTGGTTCTCGAAGGTGGAGGGACCGTCGGCGGTGCTGGGGGCGGGCGTGCTGCTTGAAGCGACGCACCAGGGGTATTTGATTGCGACCGCACTGCACGTGGTGAACGGCGGGGTGGGCCGGACAGGTGGGCCGCATGCGCTGGTGGCGTCGGAGTCCGGGACGTGGGCAGAGGCTGAGGTTGTTGCGCGGCATCGGAGCCTCGATCTCGCTCTGCTGTGGCTTCCGCGCGAAGAGGGCGAAGGCAGCTTTACGATGCCGGTAGCGGCGGATCAGCAGGTGAAGGACGGCGAATCGATCTACGTGATCGGCCATCCGCAGGGGCTGCGGTTTACGCTCAGCGCCGGAATTGTTTCGCGTAAGGATGGGGACGCGCTGCAGATTACGGCGCCCGTGAGCCCGGGCAACAGCGGCGGGCCGCTTTTTGACGCGCGCGGGGAGCTGGCAGGCATTGTGACCTCGATGGTGGACAGGAGCAGCAGTCCCAACGCTGAAAACCTGAATTTTGCGGTGCGCGCGGATGCGCTGCTCGACGCCAGCGGCTGGAACTTCTACGGCCGGGGACGCGACTACCTCATGCAGTTTGAGCAGGCTGAGAAGACCGCTACGCGGTGAGCGCGAGCAAACGGTATCAGGAGACAGAGACGGAACGATGGCGACCATTAACGTGACGGTGTACGACTCGACGGAAAACAAGCGCGTGCCGGTGGAACTGCCGGACGACGCGCCGTGCAACCGGATTATCGCGGTGCTGGTGGAAAAGTTGCGGCTGCCTATGAATGGGCCGGACGGCGCTCCGCTGAGTTACAAGTTCCACCACAAGAACTCGGGCCGGCAGGTGCAGGATATGCAGACGCTGGCCGAGGCGCAGGTGAAGGACGGCGACATTCTGCGGCTGCAACCGGAGATCACAGCGGGCGGCCGGTAGGAAGGGGCGCAGATGGCGACGATTTCCACGAGTGCAGACAGGAGCGCGGCGATTGGCGCAATCAGCGAAGACCGGTACAGCCGGCTACGCATGATTCCGTGGTGGGATCAGTCGCGAATTGCCGCCTGCCGCGTGCTGGTGATTGGCGCGGGCGCGCTGGGCAACGAGATTCTCAAGAACCTGGCGCTGCTCGGCTTTCGCCGCGTTGCGGTTGTGGACATGGACTCGATCGAGGAATCGAATCTGTCGCGTTCGGTGCTGTACCGCGCTGAGGATATTGGCGAACGCAAGGCTGTGGCTGCGGCGCGCGCTTATAGTGCTCTTGCCCCGGGGGCCGAGGCGCAAAGCATTGTTGCCAACGTTGTTCGCGAGTGCGGGCTGGGGCTGTTCGACTGGGCAGATATTGTGATTGCCGGGTTGGATAACCGCGAGGCGCGGCTATGGATCAACCGCGCGGCGTGGAAGATGGGACGGCCGTGGATCGATGGCGCCATCGAGGGCATCAACGGCGTGGCGCGCGTGTTTGCCCCGGGACAGCCACCCTGCTACGAGTGCACGTTGGGCGAGGTGGATTGGGCGATCCTGGAGCGGCGCATGTCGTGCAATCTGCTGGCGCACCGGCCGGATGCCGAAGGCAAGGTGCCGACGACGCCGACCATCTCTTCGATCATCGCGGGAATTGAGGTGCAGGAAGCGGTGAAGCTGCTGCACGGGCTGCCGACGCTGGCCGGACGCGGGTTTGTCTTCGAGGGGCTCAATCACAGCTCGTACACAGTGGAGTACACGGAAAATCCAGATTGCATGAGCCATTACACGATCCCGGAGCTGGTGCGGCTGGCGGAGCGGTCAGATGAAATCACCGTGAAGGGATTGTGGATGCGGGCCTGCGAGGATTTGAGGACGCGGGAAGTGACGCTGGAATTGAGCCGCGAGGTGATCTGGCGGCTGGTTTGCCCGCACTGCGGCCAGGCTGAAGAGCGGTTTGCTCCGGTGGGAAGCGTGAGCTACGACGAAGGCGTATGTCCTTCGGATGGGCGCCGGCGCGTTGTGGAGACGATTCATAGTTTCACCGGCACTGAGGCGTGGGGCGACCGCTGTTTGAGCCGGATTGGGCTGCCGGACTTCGATGTGTATTTGGCGCGCAGCGCGGAGCGCGAGATTGGATACCTGATGGAAGGTGACCGCGACGCGGTGCTGGGCAAGACTGGAAGTGCAAGGGCCGGGAGCGCAGGGGCATGAAGCAGAAGACCGGGAGAGCGAAAGAGGTCGAAGTCCGCATCCGCTGCGAGGCTGTGCGGCGCATCCGCCAGCATGCTCGTTCGTCAGACGCCGCCGAGATCTGCGGGGTGCTGATTGGATCGGAAGACGACGGTGCAACCACGATTGACGCCAGCATTCCCGGGACGAATGCTGTGGAGGCGGGCACGCACGTCACGTTCACCCAGGACACTTGGGAGCATATTTACCGGGTAAAGGACCGCGATTATCCGGATGCGCGGATCGTGGGGTGGTATCACTCGCATCCTGGATTCGGCGTTTTCCTCTCCGACCATGACACGTTCATCCACAAGAATTTCTTCTCGGCGCCGCGCCAAGTGGCGTGGGTGTATGACCCCCACTCCGATGAAGAAGGGTGCTTTGGATGGGTGGATGGGCGTCTGGAACGGCTGGCCCGCATCGTGATGGCGGATGAAAAGGCTGGCGAGGGCGCCGGGGAAACGGGCAAGCCGGAGCCGTTGTTTCCTGAGGCGGTCGAGATGAGGGCTGGGGCGAGGGTAGGGGCCGCACGGGAGCTGTCGGCGCCTGCGCCGCGGCGGGACGCGCTGAGCACGGCCGCGACCATGCTGGTATACACGATTGTTTTTGTGGCGGGAATTCTTCTCTCCTCCTATTATTTCTTCACGCACTATCTTCTTGTCCCTGTCGATCCGCACACCGGACAGCCTTACTTATTGGAGCAGCCGGCGAGCGGCGCCCCGGCAAGTGCACCAATTGCCGAGCCGGACGCGATACAACCACCAACGCCGTCAACGTCCTCTGGGGCCAAGAAAGGCAAGCCATGAGTTCGAGCACTCCGAACAATGAAATCGCGGCCGAGGGAATCAAGATCACGCATGAGGACCTGGCGGCGGTGGAAGTGAGGGAGCGCGGGCCGCAGCCAATTGTGCCGACGGCGGCGGGCAGCCAGTCCCCTGCCAAATCGTGGGGCACGATTGCGGATGCCTCGGGCGTTGTGCCGGAAGTAGAACACGAGCGCGGCAGCATTTTTCTGCAGGGGTGGTTCTACCTGGGCGCGGCGGGGCTCGTGGGAGCGCTGACCGGCTGGGCGATTTGCGAGCCGTTTTTCTCTGACCTGCCGGGCGGTGCGCGCTGGGGCAACCTTGTTATGGTTCCGGTGCTGATGGCGCTGATGAGCCTGGGCTTTGGGATTGCCGAAAGCCTGGTGGAGCGCTCGTTGCAAAAGGCGATTCTGCGCACTGCGCTTTCTCTGCCGCTCGGCATTTTGCTGGGGTTTATATTTTTCTTCTTCGCCAACATTGTTTTCCATATTGTGCTGACGTTCTGCGTGATGCTCGGAGTGCACAGCAACCATAGCCCTGCATTCTGGATCGCTCGCGCCATGGCATGGACGGTGTTTGGCGCGGCTGGCGGGCTGGTGTATGGGATCGTTGGGCAATCGTTCAAGAAGGGCAAGTTTGGCGTTCTCGGAGGCGTGCTGGGCGCGTGCGTCGGAGGGCTGCTGTTCGATCCGATTTCGATTGGCGCGGGCACCGCGAGCGCTGCGCTAAGCCGCGCCGTGGGATTTGGCATCTTTGGACTGGCGACCGGCGCCATGATGGGCGTAGTGGAGAGCGCGCTCAAGGACCGGTGGTTCTACGTCACTGCCGGCCCGCTGGCCGGCAAGCAATTCATCCTTTACAAACCGCAAACCGTGATCGGGAGCGACCAGAGATCGGATATTTACCTGTTCAAGGATCCATCGATTTTGCCCAGTCACGCAGTGCTGGCGGCAAATGGTTCGCGCATGACGTTGCGGGCTAGGGGGCCCGTTGCTGTCGCCGGGATGCCCGTGACGAACCGCGTGCTGGCTGACGGCGACCTGGTGCAGATCGGCCGCTATAGCTTCCGCTACAAGGAGAAGGTGCGGCCATGATCGCGGTTGTGTGTCCGTACTGCCGCGCTCCGGTAGAGGCGCCCGAGGACGAGGTGCTGGAATGTCCCGGGTGCGGGACTCCACATCATGCGGATTGTTTCCGGGAGAATGGCGGATGCACGGTGTTTGGCTGCACTGCTGCGCCTGCGGCCGAGCCAAAGCTCAGCATTGGCGCAACGGAGCTTGAGACTGCGGGAACAACGATGTCGGACGCACTGGCTGCGACAGCTGCGGCGCCACCTCCTCCGCCGCTGGTGAATGCGCCGCCCGAGCTGCCCATTACGACAGCGCCGTTGTTCAGCAGCGCTGGCTACAATGTGCCGGCACGGCCGCGGCCGGCAGTTCGGCCTGCGGTAGCGGCAGTCGATCCGTTTTTAGCCGAGCCCTCGGCCGACGCGCGGAACCGGACGACATTCCTGCTGCTCGGCGTGCTGCTGGGTGCGTTTGGCGCGCACAGTTTTTATGCAGGTTATACGAAGAAAGGTTTTCTGCAGCTTGGCATTACCGTGCTGACCTTCGGCTTCGGCGGACTTATGGTCTGGATCTGGGCCGTTATCGACATCTGCACCATCACCACGGACGGGGATGGAGTCCCGTTCCGCAATTAGAAAGGGAAGACTATGGACTACCGGCTGAAACGCGGCGATCAGGAATTTGGGCCGTACACGCTTACCGACCTTCAGCGCTATATGCAGACCGGCCACGTGGCTGCAACCGACCTGGCGTTCAGCGACGGCATGGCCGGCTGGATACCGGTGTCGCAGGTGCTTGGCGATATTCCGATTCCGGTGACGATGCACGCTGTGGAGAGCGGTGCGGCCACGGTTCCGCTGCCGCCGAATCTGCACTGGGGTTGGCTGCTGTTGCTCGATATCATCACGCGCGGCTACTTCAACATCATCTGGGCTCTGGTGCAGGGCAACTGGGCGCGCAAGCTTACGGGGAAGAACAATCCGATGGTGCTGGCGGCGATGTACCCGGCGGGCATGATTGCCGGCGCGGTGGCCATTTTCGTGGGCACGTTCACCCACACTCCGGGGCTCAATGTGGTCGGGGGGTTGTTGATGTTGGGCGGCGTTATCTGCATGATCGCTGCCGCCTTTAGCATTCGCGCGGCGATGGAGGAGTATTACAGCAGCGTGGAGAACATCGGTTTGTCGATGAGTGGCGTGATGGTCTTCTTCTTCGGGATCGTTTACATCCAGTACCACGTTAACCGTCTGGCGCGCTGGAAGAAGACCGGCGAGCTTTCCTGAAACGAGGACGCGCATGGCATCACCGCGCACGCGCAGGCTAATGGTTGACGCCGAGCTCATCCGGCGCCGCTTTGCCCACTGGCCGCTGATCGAGATCAGCGGTACGGCGGGCATTCCGCCGGAGATTTACCGGTTCACGTATCGCGTGAAGGGGCTCTACGTGGACGCCGGCGGAAATATACTGGAGCGCGATACGCACCTTCTCGAAGTGAATCTCTCGCTCGATTATCCGCGGCGCGCGCCGCAGTGCCGGATGCTGACGCCGGTCTTCCATCCCAACTTCGATGACGCGAGCGTGTGCATTGGCGATTTCTGGGCGGCGTCAGAGGGCCTCGATGAACTGGTCATTCGCATCGGCCGCATGATCGCTTACCAGGAGTACAACACGCGCAGTCCGCTCAATGGGCTGGCGGCGAAATGGGCGGCACAGAACGAAAGCATGCTGCCCGTGGACGACCGCGTGATTGCGCCGCCGAGCGAAGCAGGGCCGGAACCGGCTGGAGCGGTGTCCTTGCAGGCCGCAACAACGAGAACGGGTGCGGTACCTTCTTTTGCGCAGCAGCCTGCGACGGCAGGGACTCATAGCGGATCAGAAACGGGTGGTGGTCAGGATACTGTTCAGGGCCACGATATGGGCCGCGATCCGTGGAATGAGAAGATCGTAATCGAAGCTTGAAAGCGGCTCCTCCACTCTGCAATCGCTATGGAACGGAGAGCGGCGAAGATCTGCGGCTGGTCGAAGATTCGCTGATTAGGGAAAACCAACTCGTTTTAGTTATCGTTGCTACGATCTCGTGGCCGATGGCAAGCGATGCAGTGGCGGCCGGCGAGGGAACATTGCAGACGTGCAGAATGCGGTCCTGGTAGACGAACCGGAAGTCGTCGAGCAGTGCACCCTGTTTGTCTACGGCCTGCGCGCGCACGCCTGAGCCGCCGGGCCGGATATCGTCCTCGGTCATCTGTGGCAGTAGCTTTTGCAGGGCGACGGTGAAGGCATGCTTGCTCCAAGAGCGGTAAGCTTCTTCGAAGCCCATCTTCCAGTAACGCGAGGCCATCTTCCAGAAGCCGGCGAAGAACGCGAGTGATGCGGTATCGCGCATGTCGAACGAATGGCGCAGGTAGCCCTCGCGCTTGAAAGCCAGCACGGCGTTGGGGCCGGCTTCGACGCCACCATGAATGCGCCGCGTGAAGTGGACGCCGAGGAACGGAAAGCGCGGATCGGGAACCGGGTAAATGAGGCCGCGCACGAGGTGGTGCTTTTCGGGCACGATTTCGTAATACTCGCCGCGGAAGGGGACGATCTGGAGCCCCTGATCGGCGCCTGCCATGCGCGCGATGCGGTCGCTGTAAAGCCCCGCGCAATTCACTACGCCGCGCGCGCTCACTGTGCCCGTCAACGACTCCATAACTATCTCTCCGGGACTGGAGACGATCTTCGTTACCTCGGAGCCGGTGAGCACGACGCCTCCGCTGCGGCAGATGAGCTCGGCGTATTTTTGCGCCACCATTTTGTAGTCGGTGATGCCGGTGGCCGGGGAATGAAGGCCGCGGATGCCGGAGGCATAAGGCTCGATCTCGCGGATCTCGTCGGCGGTGAGTTCGCGCAGACCTGCAACGCCGTTGGCGCGGCCGCGGCGCAGCAATTCGTTGAGTGCGGGAATCTCATCTTCGCTGGTGGCAACAACCACCTTGCCGCAAATTTCGTATGGAATGCCTTCCTGCTGGCAGAAGCGCACCATGGCCGCTGCGCCCTCGATACATAGCCGGGCCTTGAGCGAACCGGGCTTGTAGTAAAGCCCGGCGTGGATGACGCCGCTGTTGTGACCCGACTGGTGCGCGGCCACTTGCGGTTCTTTCTCAAGGATGGCAATTTTGAGCGCGGGATGTGCGCGAAGAAGCTGGAGGCCCGTGGCCAGGCCTACGATTCCAGCACCGATGATGGCTACGTCGCATTGCCGGTCCGGCATTTCAGGTTTTCCTATTTGCTGCTACAACTATTCAATTCAATAGGATGGTTCGACTTTACGCAACGACGGCGATTTTACACACAAACGACCAAGGACACATAGGGAATCCCTGAACTCTCAGCAGCGCGGTTGTCCGGGGACGACAGACGTGTGGGATTCCGAAGCGCTGTAGCATGAAATGCGTGCAATCTTCGCTTGTCGGGCCGGCCCGACCGTTGATCGTTGCCAAATTACAACAATCTGAATTTTTGAGGTCGATGAGAGGAGCGCAATGAACACTTCTCGAGCCCCCCTTTCTGTGACCGGCACGCCTGCAAAGCCATCTCCGGATACTCTTTTTCATGTTGCTTCAAGCGCCAGATCATTGGCACCCTGGTGGCGCTGGCCACACTTGCAGCGATCGGCTTTCTCGGACCATCAAAATGGCATCCAGTTGACGAAAGCATGCCGACTCCTGCAGTTACGAAAGATGTAAAGTAAGCTCGAATGTGCGCGGTGGTGCCCGCATTAAAACCGCGCACTATTGCGCGCTTTTGCCGTTGGCGCGCAACAAGCTTTTCCGGACAAACGAAAAGCCGCGCTGATTTAGCGGACTTTAGCGTGAAATGTCTGGTAGTGCTACCGGGAGCCGAACCCAGGTTTTAAGATTGAGAACCCAGCCGTCTACTCAATGCCATCACCGGCTTACAGCGGATTGTGACCAAACTGTGTACCGGAAACGCGAAAACGTGCGCGAAATGAGTGCGGGCGGCTTCCCCGAATAACTCTACCGTTTTGGCCATGATCAGTAACCTGATCGGCAAATCTTTCAAACCCAAATGGATCAGATTTCTTGCAGTGGTTTCGGGAAACAGCCCGTATTGGCTTATCCAGTCCTTCTGGATAGAAGGAAACCAACCCAGCGTGTAGAATCTCACACGAGGAATCCTTTTCTATGTCCGAAAAAGCAGGGAAGACAGCTGGTCCCCCCAGAACGGGCCTCTCGGACGCTTCTGTTGCTGCAATCGCCTATTTCACGCCTATCTTGCCGTTCTTCTTTCTGGCCATTCGGCGCTACAATAAGCGGCCCTATGTTCGATTCCACGCTTGGCAGTCGCTATTATTGAACATTTTTGCGATCAGCTTCGGTTACCTCCTGACTTACATTCTGCCGTTCTTCCGGTTCCTTGGGCCTCGCGTCTTGACGGCTCTGGTATGTGTCGCTGTTCTTGCCGCTTTCCTGGTATGGCTCTGCTGTGTGATGAGCGCACTGAACGGCAAGCGCTTCAGACTCCCGGTTATTGGGAACTGGGCAGATGAGCAGGCTTACAGGTAATCCGCTCTCCGTTCGCGGCCATGTACTGGAAAAGGATTCACTCTGCGACTT
>JASIJX010000470.1 GCA_030049955.1 Acidobacteriaceae bacterium | reverse complement strand
TAGATCAGCGCAATGTCGGCATTCGTTGTCGCGTTCGCGAGCCTCGGGCCCAGCCGCGCCATCTCCGTGCAGATCTGCGCAAGCTTGTCCTTGTCGGGATTGATCTTTCCGTCGAATCCCTTGATGAACGACGGCCGATGCTCCTCATTGCCGGCCAGCGGTCTGCGCCACTCGAAATAGAGCTGCCCCAGTGCGCCGTGCGCCAGATCGCAGTAGGCCTGCAGCCGCAGTCCTTCCGGATCGGCATTCGGCGGCACGTAAGCATTCTGCTCGGCGCAAAGAAATCGTTGGTTCGGCCCCGCGCAGCGGCAAAAGTCACTGAGAAAGCCGCCAATGTACTGCCGCTCGAACCGGCTCAGCCCCGGCGCGCTCACGTAATTGTCCCACGCCGTCGCATCCAGGAACTCCGCCGCAGCAGCGTACACATCCACCGACCACGTCGGCGCAGGCCAGTTGGTAAACACGAACTGGTTCTCGCTGTGCGCGTGCACAATATCGGCCTGCCGTCGCAGATAGTTGAGGAACGAATCGGAGAAAAACCGCCGGTAATCGAGACTGATCGCCGGCTGCCATCCGCCTTCAGCAGAGTTCGACGGAATATCGATCTGCGACCAGTCGTTGTACTCGTTGCTCCAGAAAGCGCCGTTCCACACCTGGTTCAGCTCATCGATCGTGCCGTAGCGCTTCTTGAGCCACTGCTGAAACGCCTTCTGCGAATCCGGATCGTACTCCGCAAACGGATAGCCCGGCTCATTATCGAGCTGCCATCCGATCACGCCTGAATTGTTCCCGTAGTGTCCGGCCAGCGCCGTCACAATCCGCGAACACGCTTCAAGATAATTCGCACTGTTCGTGTTGTAGCTCTTGCGCCCGCCGTAGGTATACGGTCCCTGGCGATTGGCGCTCAGCACGTCTGGGTAAGCCTGGTAAAGCCACGGTGGAACCGAAGCAGTCGCAGTGCCGAGAATCACGCCGACGTTATAGCGCTGCGCAATTTCAATCGCGCGGTCCATCCAGCCGAAATCAAACCGGCCCTGTGAAGGCTCAAATTTGGCCCACGCAAATTCACCCATCCGCACGGCATTGATGCCGAGCTCATGCATCTGGCGGAAATCAACTTCCCACTCCGGCTCCGGCCACCACTCGGGGTAATACGCGGCGCCAACCAGGTAGCGATTCGGGGCCCCGCGCTTCTGCCGCGCATGTGCGCCTTGATCGCTGTCCTGATCGCTGCCCCGATCGCCGTCCTGTTCGCCGCTCTGCGCGGCGAATAATTTCGATTGCCCCGTAAAGATGCTTAGTCCTGCAAGTCCAGCAAGCTGATTAAATTCTCTGCGATCCACTGTATCCCTTTTGACTGTGTGCTCAATGCCATTGTAGTTCGCAAATTTGGCGCGAGCCGCCTGCGAGCGGCCGCGAGCGAGTTCTCGCAGCCCTATGCCATCCAGTCGAGAATCTTGTCAAGAGTTGCTGGGCCTGCCGAGCTGGCGCCGCGCGCCATCGAAGGCCCGATTGCCACAGCCAGATCGTGATCCTCAAACCACGCCAGGAATCGCGAGGCATCGGCTCCGGGCAGCCTCGTCTCATTGACCCAAGTAAGGTACGCTCCCATATCCGCATCAAGCAGCGAGCCTTCAACATCAACCTGCTGCGCAAACGGGTCGCGCGCAAGCAGTTGATTCATTGCAGCGGCCTGCTGCCGCGGCTGAAAGCGGGCAAACAGGGTAAGCGGCTGCGCGCGGCGCAGGCACTCGCGCGCCGACCACTGCACAAACGTTGTGCTGTACACCTGCGTGCCCGATCCCTCCGTCAGCACGTCTCGCGCGAAGTGTTCGAGCGCCGAGCCGCTCGTCATGCCAAGCTGTTTTGTTTCGATCTCCGACATGTACGCGGTTGTTGCCTCAACCTGCGTCGAGGTCGTCTGCGGCGGCTGCTCCATGTAACTGCTTAGCAGTCCCAGCTCCCGGTGGATTGCAGGCGCAAGACCCCAGTAGGACATCACACTCACGCCATCATCGGCTGCTGCAGCCGGGTGCGGCTTGCCGCCATCGATGTACCAGTGCGCGAAGCTTGCGGGATAGCGTCCGGCACGTTCCTTCACTGCCTGCAGCAGCACGCCCACGCCATCTGCACTATCGACGTTTGTGAACACGGTCCCGTGCGGCGCCAGGCGGCGAAACAGGCTCTGGTCCGTTTTATTCACGCCCGCTCCGATGGCGACCATCACGTAACGCGCCGTCATAAGCTGCTGCGGAGCGGCAAGCGCCTCCATCTTGCTCTGAAAGGCGCGTCCAGCCGCGTGATAGCCATCGATCTGATGTGCAGACCAAAGAAACGCGCTGAGCTGATCGGAAAATTCGTCCGGCCGGTTCAGCCAGTCGCTTCCGCTCAGCGACTCGGGCAGTCGTATCGCGGCAAAAGGAGCCATCAGCGCGTCGAACTCACCAGGCGTCAGCGATTCGAGCGCCTTGAGCTGGCCAGTCAGTTCGCGCTGTTCGGGCGGAAAAAGCCAGTCGTACTTGATGAGCTGGCGCAGAATCAGCGGAAGCAGCGACACCGGTATCCGCCGGAGCACGGCCAGATGCGCATCGGCAACGCTTCTCGCCTGCGGCGGATAGTGCGCAAAATCCCGCTCGCGCAGATTTGCCGGTTCCATCAGAGAACCTCCGCTATTGGCTTGCCAATGGAATGTGGAGTGGCAAAGCCCAGCAGCCCGCCCAGTGTTGGAACAAGGTCGACGCTCTCGAGCGGCCGGTCGACCGTCGCGTTCTGCCGCACATGCGGGCCGAGCGCCATCATCCACGTCGTTCGCGATAGCGGATCGCCGGTGCGATGATGCTGGAACCCATTCCCCGCGGAATCCAAATCGGAATCGCGTCCGAAATCTGGAAGCACGAACATCGTCGTGCGGCCTTTATATTCCGGATCGCTTTCGATCAGGTTCCAGATCTCGCTGCACAGCCGGTCGGTCCGCCGTATGCCTTCCACATAGAGCGAGTAAGCTCCCGTATGCGCAACATCCATATCGTGCAGCGTGATCCAGATCAGGCTCGGCGAAACCCATTGCATCAGTTGCCGCAAGATAAAAACCGACAACTCGTCGGCGCTGGTAAGAGTCTGCGCATGGCCGGCAAACTGGTCCGCGGCAACGTGCAACACCCTGTCGAGCTTTTCCAGTTCTACATCCTCGCGGATCTGTGGCGGCACATACAGCGGGTCTTCGTAGTTGTCCTGGTACAGATACTCGAATCCTTGCGCGACTTTGCCCTTCGACCCCAGGGCCGCGCGCAGCAGGTGCTTCGGCAAAAGCACCTGTGCCCCATAACCCGGCGCAATCAGGCTGCCGTTGCTCTGGCCGATGCGATTAAAGCCGTTGCTCGGCGCAATGACCCACGCGTCGTGCACCGGCCGGCCCAATCCCCTTCGAAAATATTCGAAGACCGTCGGATTCTGCGGCGCTACATCGGCAAAGTTGTCGAATGTTTCGTATGCCCCTGTGGCAAGGCTGGCCGTGGCTACGTAATGGCCAAGGATGCCGCGATTGATGACCTGCGTGCAGAAAGTAGCCTGCGGAAGCAGCTCGCCCATCAGGTGAGGAATATTCTCCTGGCCTTCCGGCGCAAAGGTTTCTTCATCGCGCGCCCCGCCGCCAAAAGTTACGACAACCGCCTTTTGCGTCCCGCCGGAAAAACTGCTGCGCGTCGAGGCGAGGGAATGTAGAGGCCAGTTTGCGCCCGCCAGCGCCGCAGCGCGCAAAAAGTCGCGCCGGGTGAGCGCCGTTCTCTGGGCGATTTCGCGTAGTGTATCCAGTCCACAACTCCTCAATTTGGTAATTCTTTTCTTCGGCCACATCTTATGCGACCACAGAGAAAGAGCGCAATTTTGAACGCGGGGCGAGCGCTATTCCGGCAGTCGCCACCGCGGGCGGATTTGTGAATGCTCTTTAGAACACGTACTTTGCGGCCAACTGGAAAAACCGCGCATCTGGGACGTTGTTCTGCAGGCTCACCGGACCGGTAATCTGCCCCGCCGAACCGGTCAGGCTGGTCGTGCCCGGATTGCCGAGCGATGGGTGGTTAAACAGGTTGAATGCATCCGCGTCGCGTGGATCTGTCCGCCTGCGTTGTAGTCGTCCACCAGGAAGGTGTGCGTAGCGGTCTGCCGCTCGGGTTATCGGTGCCGGCTCGAGGAGCACCGGGGCTGAAGCCCATGCTGGCGCTCGCCCCGTGTACACTGTTCCACACTTTGCGTTAAAACACGTACTTCCCGGATAGCTGGAAGAATCGCGCATCGATGGTGTTGTTCTGGAAGCTGATCGGAGCAGTAATGACTCCGGCATTGCCCGCGTTGTCTCCCGTGCTGGACGAAGGGTTGGCCCAGGTCGGGTGATTGAACAGGTTGAATGCATCGGCCCGGAATTCGAGGTACTGTTCATGCCATGTCCTGAAGTCTTTGAACATCGACATGTTCACGCGCCAGTATCCAGGGCCCGGAACATTGTTGGAAACGTCTCCCAAGAACGGCAGCGCTGCGGCCAGAGTGTTGATGTAGGGCGTGCCCGCCGCAACCGTGATCGGCGTGTCTCCTGAAATCTGAGGCGACGAATATTGGTATGTTCCCGTGGCATAAGCCGCCACTTGCGCGCTTCCCAACGGATTGGTAAAGGCGCACTCGTTATACCAGTGGGTAATGGTCTTTGCCTGCGTAGGACATGCGCTCACGCCCGGGGAATTGGTGGTTGAAGTCGATACCGGCGAAGTGAGATTCGTCGCAAACGGACTGGCGATTTTGTGCGCATGGTTGTTATACGGGCCCTGTGCGTTCGTCTGGTTCGAAATTCCCACGGTGAACGGCTCGCCCGTCTGTGCAAGCCAAGTCAGATTCGTCTTCCACCCACCGATGATCTCGTCCATCACGCCGGAGCGGTTGAGGAATGTGCGTCCGCGCCCAAACGGGAGCTCGTAATCCCCGTTGACGCTGACGCGATTGCGTACATCGTAGTTGGAATTTGTCCGGTCCATCTGCACGGGGATCAGCGCTGCCATGCGATATCCGTTGATGTCGCCGCCGAGCAGGTCTGCAGTATCGTCAATCGAATGCGCCCAGGTGTAAGTTCCCAGGAAGCTCAAACCATGGGCATAGCGCTTTTGCACGGTGGCCTGGAAGGAGTTGTAATCGTTCTCGCCCTCCCAGGTCATCCATTGGGCCGAGTTCCACTGCGGTGCGGAACTCAGGCTCTTGTTATTGGGGCCTGCTACTGTCAGCGCCTGTGGCATAGCCGGCCCATTGACCAGCGTGACCAGATGCCGTCCGAGGTTGCCGATGTAACCCACGGTCGCGGTCATGCTTCCGGTAAGAGCCCGCTCCACGCTCAGGTTGTAGTTGAAGGTGTAGGGCACGTGCATCACCGGGTCCTGCTCCTCGATGTTAGGGAACGAGACATAGTTCGCAATGCCATTACCGATAAACGACTGCAGCCCGTTCTCGAGCGTATCGCTCTGCGCGTACAACGACGGGCAGTATCCACCTGTGCCGCTGCCCGCATTGCTGGCGCAGCCGTTCAAGGTCAGGTTCGAGCTGATGACAAACGGCACGTTCTGGGTTTGCGAAGAACCGCCGCCCGGTTCAAAGCCGCCGAAGAAAATGCCCCCGCCCATACGCACCACAGTCCTGTTGTCTACTTGGTAGGCAACGCCCAGCCTGGGCGACCAATTCGCTTTCGGGAAAGTGGAGAGGTACGGATTGGCGCTGTAAGCGATCTGAATGTTGTCGTAGGCCAACAGCGAGGCGATGCCCTGGGCAATCGCTACGCCCCGGTTATTGGCCGGCAGTTCAAACAACGCCGAGCCGTAGCCGCCGTTCGGGCCCACCTGGCCAGTCTCACGCACCCAGTTCACCCACGCGCCCGCATTCTCCTTTTTCGGCGTGAAGTACTCGTAGCGGATACCAAAATCGAGGGTCAATTTGCGCGTAGTTCTCCAGTTGTCCTGAATGTACCCGGCGATGTATCCGTAGTCCCAGTTGTTCAGCTCATAATTGCTCAGGCCGCCGCCGCCCATATTGTCGGTGCCGGTGAGCGAGCCGCTGGGCGTATAGCCCTGCGCAATAAAGTCCGCCACGCCGCTGCCCGTATTGCTGATGCCGGTAAGGCTCGTGAATTGGCCGCTGAATGTGTATGTGCCTCTCGATGCGCCTACGGCGGTTCCGTAGTCGCGAATGGGCATGAATTCAAACCCCATCTTCAGGGAGTGGTTGCCCATCGTCTTGGTCACATTATCGAGAATTTGGTAGATATTCTCGCCTTCGATCGAAGGGTCGTTGCTGTGCGAGCCGAAGGCTTGGATGCTAGCGTTGCCGCTGATGGTGACCGGCGGCAAGCCACCGTTTAATGGCCCTTGTGAGAACGGCATATTGTTCATGCCAAGCGAGGCCGCCTCGTTGACATTGTCGTTGTACTGCAGATTTGCGAATTTGCCCCAGTTGAAGCCAAAACGGAACTCATTGATCAGCGTGGGAGAGAACGTATGCGTCTCGCTGACCATGACGTTTTCGCTCAGGTAGTTCTCGGTGTGGCCCTGGAAACCTCCATAGCCGTCGAGGATCGGGCCCAAAGGCGATGTGAGGACGTTCATAAGGTGCTGGTAGCTGTAGCGTACGTAGGCCTGGTCTCGGCTGCTGAGGTTCCAGTCCACGCGCTGGTCCCACTGGAAAGGATCGGACCACTCATAGAGGCTGACGACGTAGTTGTTGAATGTCGTTCCCGCAACCGTCGAGTTATTCGAGTTGTTGCTCGAGTTCCAGCCGTTGGCGTTGGGCTTCGGGTAGAGATTGAGAATATTCTGCGCGACGGTGTCGAGCGAGGCAGGATTGAACACGTTTTGCCCGGTCGGATATGTATATCCATTCACTGTTGTCGAAGACGATCCGTTTTGCTGCAAACAACCGCTAAGCGTTGTAGGCACCGCCGTGCTGCCGGAGCCGCTCCATGCATATTTGCCCGCATTGCAGTTGGGCTCGTAAATAATAATGGGCTCGGCGTTCGAGGTCAGCGCTGGATTCAGCAACTCAGTGAAATTGCCCTGGCGTTCCAGCGGCGTGGGGACTGAATATGTGGTGGTTGGCTGGCCGAAAGCGTATCGCGAGTCCTGAATATCGCCAAAATAGAACAGCTTGTTGTGGATGATCGGTCCGCCGAAGGTCGCCCCAAACTGGTTCAGGTGGAAGGGAGGAATCGGCAGCGCCCGGTTGGTATTCCATGGGATCGCATCAATATCTGTGTTTCTGAAATACTCCCACAGATCCCCATGGAATTGATTGGTCCCCGACTTGGTAGTGGCATTCAGAACTGTGCCGTGGCCGCGGCCGATTTCCGCACTGTAATCGCTGGTCTCTAGCTTGAACTCAGAGATTGCATCCGGCGGCGGCGCAATGTTGTAGGTCGACCCATTCATGTAGTCGATGATGTTGATGTTGTTGTCCACGCCATCGAGGATGAAATTGTTCTGCTCGGCGTGCTGGCCGTTGGCCTCAAAATCGCCCGTTCCGCCGCCGCGCGTGCCGTTGGAAGGCACCACGCCCGCGGCCTCTTGCGCAATGTAGACCCAGTTGCGGTTGGCCAGCGGCGAGTCGTTGAGAAATTGCGAACTGATGTCGACCGCGGTTTCACCGGTTTCGACCTGCATAAGCGGCGCAGCGGAAGTGACGGTGACCGTGGCTGATACATTACCCGGTCTGAGCGCGAGCGGAATGTTGAGCCGGTCCGTGACGTGCAGGACGATGTTGGTTTGCTGAGTGGTTTCAAAGTTTGGCGCCGACGCGCTGACCGTGTAAGTTCCGGTCTTGATCGGCGTAAAGAAATAGTCGCCGCTGGCATTGGTTTTGGTACTGAGCACCAACCCTGTGCCCTGATTGGCCAACGTGACTTGAGCGCCGGAAATAGCCGCTCCCGTACTGTCCGTGACCACGCCGGTAATGGCGCCCTGATCTATTTGTCCGTTAATACGGTAAGGGCAAAGCAGCATCAGGATGACGCCGATCGCATATACGATCCATCCAGTTGCGCCTTGCTTGTCAATGCATCTCTTGGCCCCCAGAGTAAATGTGGACATGTGCGATTTCCCCCTCTCGCAAATGGCCCGGTGCGACAACGATGTCAAACATGCGCGAGATAGTAGCTCTCCCTATTGACATTGTCAAGGGCTTTTCGAGAGCGTTCTCTAGGATTTAGTCAATTGATTTCAAATGACTTATCTAAAAATAGAGCGATTGATTCGAGACCGTGATCTCTCCGGTATTAGCCGGGCGGCCAACACTCGGAACTCTCAGTGCAGGAAGCACATCCCGGCCATTGCGATGGAAACGAACTTTCAATGCCGGCAGCCGCAGGATTCGCGCAGAACCAGTTCCGTAGGCAAAACCAGCGAGCGTGGCTCGCCCTCTGCGCTGCCTTTCAACCGCTCGAAGAGCAATCGCGTTGCCTCTGCGCCTAGCCTCTCGGAGGGCTGCCGCACCGCCGAGAGAGAAGGCGTGAGCATTTCGGCAAGGTCGAAGTCATCGAAGGAGATGAGAAGTATGTCGCGGCCCACCTGCCGGCCGAGCGCGCGCAGCCCCTTGAGCACAAGAATGGTGCAGACCCAGTTAAGAGAGAAGATGGCATCAACACCGCCGGAGACGAATAGCTCCTTTTCGAGCCACTCCGGCGTCAACTGGCTCTCGTGCTGCACCAGGCAGGTGCGCGGCGCCAGGCCAGCTTTCTGCATGGCATCCCGATAACCGGCCACGCGCTCGGCGCAGGTGTAGAGATGCGGACGTGCTCCGATCGCCACGACGCTGCGCGCATTGTGCCGCTCGATCATATGCGCGGTCGCCTGGCGCGCGCTCTCGCGGTTGGTGACCGTCACCACATCGTAGCGCGCCGACTGCACCGGCTCATCGAAGGTGACCACCGGAAGATCGGCCGGAATGGTCGAGCTAAGGTGGTTCTCGTGACTGTCGGCCGGGGCGATCACCAGCCCGTCGATCTGCCGCCGCACCAGCGTCTCGATCTCCCTCCGCTCCACATCCGCGTAGCCGCCAGAGCTCGAAAGAATTACCACGTGCCCGTTGGCGCGTGCTTCTTCCTGCGCCGCCTTGATGGCGCTCGAAAAAAACGGATCGGAGAGGTTGGGCACGATCATGCCGATGGCGGCCGATTTGCGCGACTTCAATCCGCGCGCCAGCTCATTCGGGCGATAGCCGAGCCGTTCCATCACCTTTCGAATCTTCTCCGTCTTTTTCTCGCTTACGTTGACCGAGTGATTCAGTACGCGCGATGCCGTTTTGAGCGAAACACCGGCTTCGCGGGCGACATCAACCAGAGTGGGTGCGTGGCTTTTTTTCATGGCCTGTTTCATGGCCTCGTTATCGATCGGCTGACCGTGTTTTGTTTTCCATCGTACTCCGTTTACAGCATCGTCTGCCTTATGCCACTGCGCCAGGCGCCGCGCCGCGGGTCTCCGGGTACCAGAGCCAGACAACAACAATCTGTATCGCCATCATCGCTGCCAGTCCATAAAAACTGGCCGCAGGCGCTGCGTGCTGCACAACGGGAAACAGCCAGATGAGCGCCGCATTTGCTACCCAGTGCACGGTCGCGCCATAGCCTTGGCCCGCTCCGCGCACCGCCGGCGGAAATAGCTCGCTGAGATAAACCCACACCACCGTTCCCTGCGAAAAGGCGAAGCACAGGTTGTAGGCCGCGATGATCACCAGGTAGCCGGCCGCAGCCATGTGCAGCGGAATCGCCGCAGCCAGCGCCGCAAGGCAGGCGAACATCCCCGCCGAGCCGAGAATCAACAGCGGCTTGCGCCCCAGCCGGTCGACAAAACTCAATCCGACGAACGTGAACGCAAGGCTGAGGCTCGAGATCCAGACCGTGTAAGTATGGCCCAGCAGCCGCCCGAGACCAGCGCTCGAGAGCACATCGAGCAGATACAGCAGCAAAATGTTCACGCCCGAGAGCTGGTTGAAGACCGCAATGCTCGTGGCCCATGCCAGTGGCCGCAGATACTTGCGCTGAAACAACCGCTCGTGGAAAAGCATCTCGCCAGGCGCGGCAGCGGCTTCTGCAGGCTCAAGCTGCCGTGCGGATCTCCGCGGATCGGGCGGCAGCGCCCACAATAGACCCAGCAACAGCGCCGCCGGTACGGCGCCCACCCCAAA
>JASIJX010000469.1 GCA_030049955.1 Acidobacteriaceae bacterium | reverse complement strand
GATCGCGCAAGTGCCACTCGCGTATGCCAGGGAGACAAAACAGACGACAAATAATCCGAACTGAATCGCCTTCGACATACTGCTGGTTGCGGTAGCTCCCGCCTCGTCAAGTTGCCTGCGCGATGCGACCGGATGGACGGGCGCGAACGCCCGTCCTCCACGACCGTTGAGCTACTTCTTCAGCAGCGACTGAAAGCGCTTGTTGATTTCTTCCCAGTTGACAACATTCCACCAGGCTGCCAGGTATTCGGGACGGCGGTTGTTGTACTTCAGGTAGTAGGCGTGCTCCCACACGTCGTTGCCGAGGATGGGATACTTGCCCTGCGAGAGCGGGCTGTCCTGGTTGGCGGTGGTGACGATGCTCAGCTTGCTGCCGTCCCAGATGAGCCAGCCCCAGCCGGAGCCGAATTGCTTTGCCGTGGTCTCGTTGAACTGCTTCTTTAACGTCTCGAAATCGCCGAAGTCGGTCTGGATCTGGTTGGCGATGGCGCCGGTGGGCTCGCCTCCGATTCCAGGCGTGTTGGCCGGGCCCATCAGCTTCCAGAACGCGGTGTGGTTCGAGTGGCCTCCGCCGTTGTTGCGCACTGTTGTGCGGATGTCCTCGGGCACGCGGTTCAGGTTGCGCAGCAGATCGTCGACCGAGAGCGCAGCCAGGTCGGCATGGCTGGCCAGCGCCGCGTTCACGTTGTTGATGTAAGCCTGGTGATGCTTGTCGTGGTGCAGCTTCATCGTCTCGGCATCGATGTACGGCTCAAGCGCCGAATAGTCGTAGGGAAGGGGCGGCAGTTCATAAGCCATGGCGTAAATTTCCTCCGTTTCCGATTGTAACTGCGAGGGTTAGGCCGCATGTTCCGCGGCCGGAAAAAGCCTGTGGAGAAGAATGAGCGGTTGTACAACTGTTTGATTGAAGGATATTCCCAGGTCATCTGCCCAAGTTCATCTGTCGAGCTCATCTGCCCAGTCCCATCTGAATCGATGGATGCAGTCAACTTCCCCTTCGGTGCGAAACTTGCACATCTTCTTGAGAATAGCGCGTCTGCGCTGCCGTGCAGCACAAGCAAATATTGCCAAGCAATCTCTAAGGCGATTCATCGCCCCGAAAAAAGCCTTCGCCATTTGAAAACAATCCGCGTACGAACTCCGTTGCGAGTGTCCACGCGCGGAACTGAGGCGGCATCCTACGGCAGATGCGCCCACTGCAGCCGCAGGAAGCGGCTTAGTGAACTGGGTGCGGGACGAATCGGGACCCTTGTGGAGTGTATCTATGGGAATCACGCGCAGTGCCCGTTTTCGGCTGACACTTTCATCTCTTTTCCAAGCAGTACAGGGCAGCCTGGGCGTAAGCGTGTTGCCCCTTCACTTCTATTTCCCCGTGCCCAATCTGCGCTCCTTCCGTGACAAGGACTGGCGCGCCTGCCGCCCATCGGCGGTCGATTTTCGCCTCGGCGATCAGATCGCGCTGCTGAGCGAGCTTCTGCCCTTCGCTGAAGAATGCGATTTCCCTGAGCACGCAGCGGCCGACATGCAACAGTTCCACTTCAATAACGGTTTCTTCGAGCGTGTGGACGCCGAGATAGCCTATTCGTTCGTGCGTGCGCGCAAACCACGGCGCATTGTGGAGGTGGGCTGCGGCTATAGCAGCCTGGCGATGGCTACCGCCATGCGCCGCAATCAGGAAGAAGGTTCCGGCGGCGAGTACTTCGGCATCGAGCCTTACCCGGCGCCATTCCTGCGCGATGGCCTGCCCGGCATGACGCTTCTCATCAAGGAGCCCGTGCAGCGCGCGCCTCTCGATCTGTTCCGCAGCCTGCGTGCCCACGACATCCTCTTCATCGATTCCAGCCACGTGGTCTCAATGGACAGCGACGTGCTCTTCGAATGCCTGCGTATTCTGCCCGAGCTTGCGCCCGGCGTTCTCGTCCATTTCCACGATATCTTTGCGCCGCTCGATTATCCGGAGAAGTTCGTCAAGACGAATCTCTGCTTCTGGTGCGAGCAATATCTGCTGGAAGCATTTCTTGCCTTCAACTCAGCGTTCAAAGTGGTATGGGCTGGCAGCGCCATGCAAAAGTTCTATCCCGAGGTTCTGCGCCAGGCCTTCCCCGCATGGGAGGGTAGCTTCAGCCGGATGCCGGCCGCGCTCAGAGTCTTTGCGCCCACGCTTGACGGCACGAATGTGTGGCCGTGCAGCTTCTGGATCGAGCGAGCCGGCAGTGAGCGAACAGCGACGGCCGCCAACGATTGACCCCGGTTCCACTTAAACCGGTCCCACGCGGCAGGAATTTAATTCCATCCATCGCGCCGGTCCCGCGTCTAAAAGATTGACCCAATTTGTGTTTCCTCCACCGTTTCTCCAACCGGAATGGCGCGGATAGATGATTGATCGAAACGACCAGCCTCCATATAGGTGGCTTGTGTTGCAGGGTGAGGCCTTCGGCTCTCCGGGCTTAGAGCCGCGATGGACCTCCAGCGTAAAAGACGCCGTCGGCACGGCTTATGCGGCATCCAGCCGCGCCTGGTTCACCTGCTCCCACGGCATCTTGAACGAGATCTACCACCCTACGATTGATCGTGCCCAGGTGCGCGACATGGGCTTCCTCATCACCGATGGCGAAACCTTCGTGCACGAGGAAAAGCGCCACCTGCTCGCGAACTTCGAATACATCGACCCCGAAGCCCTCGGCGTGCGATACGTCAATCGCGACCCCGACGGCCGCTATCAGCTTACAAAAGAAATCATCTGCGATCCGCACCACTCAGTGGTGTTACAGTACGTGCGCATTGAGGGCGACCCTAAGCTTCTGCCGCGTCTTAAGGTCTACGCGCTGCTGGCGCCGCACCTGAACGGCGGCGGAGCTAACAACTCCGCTCGCGCGATCGACCTTGCCGGCCGCAAGGTGCTGCTGGCCTGGCGCGACGAGTGGTCGCTCGCCATGGCGGCCAGTTGCGGCTTTACGCGCGTGAGCTGCGGCTTCGTAGGCACAAGCGACGGCTGGCACGACCTGATGGACAACAAGCGCATGGACTGGGAGTTCGGCTCCGCCACCGGCGGCAACATCGCCGTGATGGGCGAACTCGACCTGGGCAAGGACGGCGCCTGCGAAGGCCTCAATGGGAGTACAGGTGCGGGCCACACGGCTTCCGACGGCTCGCTCGCCTTTGTCCTGGCCATCGGCATTGGCGAAGGCCACCACACCGCCATGCAGAAGACCATCGGCGCTCTTTCGACGCGCTACGCCGATCACCGCAAACGCTTCATCGAGCAATGGCAACGGGTCTTGAATCCCGAATGGCTCGGCTCCAGGTCGCAGGACAACGGCAAGCTGATGCGCGCCAGCCACAACGTTCTGCTGGCGCACGAAGACAAGATCTTCGCCGGCGCCTTTATTGCTTCGGCCTCCATCCCCTGGGGACAGATAAAGGGCGACGACGATATGGGCGGCTATCACCTGGTGTGGACGCGCGACATGGTGCAGACCGCGACAGCGCTGCTGGCATGCGGCCACGCCGACACCGCGCGCCGCGCCCTTGTGTACCTTGCCTGCACGCAGCAACCCGACGGCGGCTTCGCGCAGAATTTCTGGATCGACGGCACGCCGTACTGGAAGGGCAAGCAGCTCGACGAGGTCGCGTTTCCGATCATCCTTGCATGGCGGCTGTGGAAGGCCGGCGGTCTCGGCGAGCTCGATATCTTTCCCTTCGTTGAGCGCGCCGCTGGCTGCCTCGTTCGCCAGGCGCCCATCACGCAGCAGGAGCGCTGGGAAGAAAACGCCGGCTACTCGCCCTCCACGCTCGCCGCCGTTATCTCCGGCCTCATCTGCGCTGCAGAGATGGCCCGCGCCAGTTGCCGCGAAGACCTCGCCGTCTTTCTTGAGGAATACGCCGACTGGATCGAAGGCCATCTCGAAGACTGGACCGTGACCAACAACGGCGTGCTCCATCCCGAGGTCAAGCGCCACTACATGCGCATCCGCCCGCCGGAGTGCGGCGAAGCCTATGCGCACGAGGGCTGCGGCAAGGAGCTCGTCCACATCAACAACCTGCGCCCCGGCGACAAAAACATCTTTGAGGCCCGCGAAATCATCGACGCCGGCTTCCTGGAATTAGTCCGCTACGGCATTCGCCGCGCCTCGGATCCGCTCATCGTCGACTCGCTCAAAGTAGTCGACGCCGTGCTCAAGCGTGATTTGCCGCAGGGCCCCGCTTGGCTGCGCTACAACCACGATGGCTACGGCCAGTGCCCCGACGGCGATCCCTACAACGGCTGGGGACAGGGCCGCGCCTGGCCGCTGCTCACCGGCGAGCGCGCGCACTACGAGCTCGCCGCTGGCCGCGACATCGCGCCGCTCATCCGCGCCTATGAGGCCTTCGCCACCGCCGGCCACATGCTGCCCGAGCAGGTGTGGGACGAAGCCGACCGCCGCGACCGCGACCTGCAGATGGGCAAGCCCGCCGGCTCGGCCGTCCCGCTCGTCTGGGCGCACGCCGAGTACCTCAAGCTGCTGCGCTCCGCGCTCGACGGCAAAGTCTTCGACCGCATCGAACCCGTTTACGCGCGCTACTCCGAACCCGAAGGACGAAAGCGCGTCCGTAAAG
>JASIJX010000468.1 GCA_030049955.1 Acidobacteriaceae bacterium | reverse complement strand
TCGGCCGCGTGGACGATGACGAGGCCTCCGCCGCTGCTCACATAGTGCTCGAACGCGGTGCGCAGCGGCTCGGGCCAGTCGGGTGCGTCGTAATTCATCACGATGGCGCGGAAGCGGGAGAAATCCGGATTGAAATGACTGAAGTCGCCGCCTGATTCCGGCGCGGTCAACACTGTTACATCGAAGAGGCCCGTTTCTTCGAGCTCCTTCTTCAGCACTTGCGTGGTCAGCTTCCAGTTGTGGTACGGGCCGCCGCTCTCGCCATCGAGAATCGCGACTGCAATGCGGGTTTGCGCCGGAGAAAATTGCATCGCACACAGCAGACAAAACGCGACAGCAAAGCCGATGCGTTTCATTTCGATCCTCTTGAATTGCTCATCAGTTCGGCAGAGGAAGAATACTCCAGCCGGGCAATGTGGTGGTTGCGTTCGCGCCGAATATTGCCGAGCATCTTGGCGCGATTGCTTCGGAGGCACGGTGGCGGAAAAGCAACCGCAGATCCTTCGCTCGTTTGCCTGCGGCAAACTTGCTCAGGATGACAGTGCTGTGGGGCGTCGACAGAGAAAAAGGCCGAGAGGTTCGCTCCCGGCCTTTGTTTCCTTGCTTCCTTGTTCTCTCACTCCCTGCCTTACTGCGGCGGAGGATAGAACGGCAGCTTGTCATTGGGATCGGTGGTTCGCCGCACTGTCGCATCGTCCAGCAGCAGGGCTGGCGCCAGCACCGTTTGCGGGACGTCGCCAAAGTAGTTGGCCACGTCGAGGCTTTTGCCCGCCGCCACTACGCTCGAGCGCAGCGCCCGTTCGTCGACGTCGTCCAACTCAGCGCCGCGCACCAGTTGCCGCGTACCGTCAGGATATACGCGGTAGAGCAGCCGCGGATTGCCGGCCCCGGCGAGCGTCTCCGCGTAGTACGCGTACTTCAGGCCGTCTTCCTTCATCAGTTCTAAGAGCTTCTGATTCAGCTCGTCGTCGCTGAGCCCGTTCTGCGCCGAAATCTTCAGCACAGAGATATTGGGCCGGGCCGCGCCGGTAATGCCTGCGCGTCCGTGGCCGTTCGACTGCGGAAAATCCTTCACGGGCTGGCGGCCGATCAGGTAATTCACCAGGCGTCCGGAGCGGATCAGATCCACCTGCTGCGCGGGCACGCCTTCGTCGTCCACATCGTAGGTGCCGATCAGTCCCTTGCCGTCGTAGGTCTTCAGGCCGGGATCGTCGACGACGCTGAGGAACGGCGGCAGCACACGCTCTTGGAAGCTCGAAGCAAAGGGGCCATTAGTGCGGATCTCGGTTCCGAGCGCAGGCCGCGTGGCGACCACGGCTGTGGCCAGCAGGTCGCGCAGCGTGTCGGTGCTGGAGTCGGCGCTCAACAGGAGCGGTCCATGGTACTCGTCCTCGACTACGGGCGCCTTGCGCAGCGCGGCCAGCGATTCGATGTCGGAGACTTCGCGCCTGGTGAACGCTTCGGGTGAGTCGAGATCCTGGGCCGAGCGGCCGGTTGATGCATAGGAGCGGTCGAGGTGCATGCCGTCGGCGGCCTGCGTGCCTACGGCGAACGACTCCTCGAACTGCGTTGCGCCCTTGCGCACGATGGCGCCTTCGCTGCTTACCAGCCATGTGGTGATGGCGCGCGCGTGGAAGCTGGCGCTCGAATACTCAATGTCGCGCTCATTTACGGTCACCGCAGCGTTGGTGCGGTACAGGCCGCTGGCCGCGGCCATGCGCTCCGCCCACGACGGCTCGTCTACCTTCAGGCATGCGGGATCGGCGAGCGAGATGACCGGTTTTTCGGCGCTGAAGTCGTCTGCCTGCGGCGGCGTTTGCACTTCCTTGAGCTCGGCCTGCTTTTGAGCGTAGGCCGCCAGCGCATTTTTGTACGCCTGATCGGTGGCCTGCCACAGCGCGGAACGCAGCGCAACGGGATCGTTGTCGAGCGCTGCAATCTCCAGTGCGCCGTCGCCGCGCGCACCGGAACTGTCGGTGCGGGCATCGCCTACGCGCACGGTTACGCGCGCAACCCGCTGGTGCGTGTGCGAGGAGCCTTCGGTTGCACCGAACTCGGCTTTGGTTTCGAAGTCGTCGACGTCCTCAATGCGGTACTGGATGAAGAACGGCTTGGCGAAGCCCTTCAATTGCAGGTCGCTCGCGCTGCGCACCATCTCCTGAAGCATGGCCTTGAGCACGGGATCTTTTTCCGCGTCGGTGCGCGTTTGCGCAGCGGCAGGAGTGGATTCGGCGAATGAGAAGGCGGCGAAAGCTACGCACGCGCCGGCAAAGAGCAGCCGCAGATCCTTTGCTCCTCTCCCTCGCGTCGCTCGGGGCCGTCGCTCAGGATGACATTGCATGTTGAGGGAGGAAAAGAATCTCATTGGGCCTCCTTGGTCGCGGGGGGAATGTTTCTGGCGCCGGGGATGGGAAGGATCGGAGGACGCTCGGAGCCCTGCGGTTGCCGCTGCGTTTCAAGCTGGCTGAGCAGCATGGCCGGGGCTACTGCGCTTACCGGAATCGAGCCAGACTCCGCGCCGCAGATGCCGTTGAAGACCTCATCGCGGTTGCCCGTGGCCAGGATGCTCTTCATCGCGGCTAGCGGCGTGCCGACGATGCTTACTCCGCGCACCAGTTCGTCGGGCCGGCCATCCACGTATACGCGCCAGACGACCAGCGGAATCACCTGGAAGGCCTGCGGCGAATTGCGCGTGGTAAGAGCAAAGCCGGAAGAGATGTCCTCGAAATAGAGGCCGTAGGGCTTACCCTGCTTCTTTGCTTCGGCGATCAGCTCCTTGCGTAACTCGGCCTCAGGCACGCTTTTGGTCGAAGTCACGATCAGGTTGCCCTGCCGTCCTGCGGGCACGTGTCCGGCTTCCGCGCGGCCGTGGCCGTTCGAGTGACCGAAGCTGGCGATCGGCAGCCGCGACATGAGGAAGTTTTCGAGCACGCCATTCTTGACCAGTTCGACGCGCTGCGCCCTCTGGCCTTCGCTGTCGTACTCGTAAGTTCCGGCCAGCCAGGTGTTGCCGTAGTGGCTCATCGTCGGATCGTCGGCCACGGAGAGGAAGCTGGGCAGCACGGGCTTGCCGAGGTCCTTGGTGAATGTCTGGCCCTCTTCGTCGCCGCGCTGGCGCTGGCCTTCGAGCCGGTGGCCGAGCACCTCGTGGAAGAAGACTGCAGCGGCGCGGCCGGAGAGAAGCGCCGGCCCGTCGAACGGCTCGGTTACCGGGGCTTTGCGCAGATCTTCGAGCTGCTGTGCCAACTCGCGCAGGGATTTCTCCATCTCTGACTGGCTGGGCAGACCGTCGGCTGTCGCCGCCTGGAAGACGCGCGAGAGCGTCAGATCCATGCCGTCGTCGGCGCGGGTGGTGGCAATTACGACTACACCGGCTGAGAGTTGCGGTGTGACGATGCGCGAGCCCTCGGACGAGACATAGTAGTCCGTTCCGCTCTGCACGGCGAACATAACTTCGTTCTGGTACACGTCGGGATAGTCGCGGAAGACGGTGGAAAGAGCGCGCACCCGCTGTTCCCACGCGGTGCGATCGACCTTGAGCGCCGGCGCGGGTTTTTCAATGTGCACCTGCGGCGCTTCCTGGCTGAAGTCGCCAGAGGTGTCTTCTTCCTTGGCGCGCACTTGCTCTTCAGTCCTCACGCGCAGGAAGTTGTCGATGGCATTGCCGTAGCCTTCGTTGGTTGCCATCCATAGGGAGCGCATCAGCGCCTCGCGGTCGTCAGTGAGCGGCAACTGCTTGCTGTTGACTGCGGCGCTGCGATGCTCGCCGTGGGTGTTGTCGAGTTCAGGGCTGCCCACGCGAATTTGCACATCGGCCAGGCGCATGTGCTGCTGCGAGCTGCCGACCAGCGCGCCGTACTCCGCGGTGACGGTGGCATACTCGTCGTCGCGTACGGTGTAGCTGAGAAAGTAGGGCGGCAACTGCTTGTCGTCGGCTGGCGTCTTGGTGCTGGCCGGTTTTGGCTGCGGCGCGGCGGAATGGCCGAGCGAATTGAAGGCGCGATTCAGCTCCGTGGTCATCGCGTCGAGCAGCGGAGAGGCGGCCGCGGGAGACGATGCGGCTGTCGACGATGCGGCTATCGACGATGCTGCTATCGACGATGCATGCCGAGGCGCATCAGGCTGCTGGGCACGGGCTGCTGCGGCTGCGCCCATTGCAGTGAGCGCGGTGAGTGCTGCCAGCCGCAAAATGCTGCCGCGGGCCATCCTTTTGCGTGCAAAAAGATGTGGCGTAAAGGCAGGGAAATCGGATAAAACCATCGATATCCTCGATTTTCGCAGAAAATCCGTATGGGAAGGAGAATTCCTGATGACACTTCTGCGCCAGTTCGCACTGCTGCTGGCTACCCTTCTGGTTGTCGGGGCTGCCCCCTCAACCACTCAAGGAGAGCAAGTCAACCCGGGTCCAGCGCCGGCTGCTACGCAACCTGCGCAGCAATCGATGAACCAGTCTACATCGGAATTGGTGTCGCAATCGGGAGCGCAGGCGGGGCAGGCTTACACGCTGCCGCCCGACAAGCTGGCCAAAGCCATTGCGCTCAGCCGCATCCGCGATACGCTGGCGATCACCGAGGGCATCTGGGGCATCGTCTTCCTGTGGTTGCTGCTTTCGGCAGGCGCCTGGAGCCGCATTGAAGGATGGGCGCAACGCAGGACGGGCCGCCGCTGGGTGCAGGGCGTTCTCTTCTTCTTTGCGTTCTTTATCCTGACGACGATCGCCAGCTTGCCGTTCGATATCTACGGGCAGCACGCCAGCCGCGGTTACGGCGTGAGCGTGCAGACGTGGCCGAGTTGGTGGGGCGACCAGGCAAAGGGTCTGGGCGTCATGCTGGTTATCGGCACGCTGGTGCTGCTGCTCTTTAACTGGATCGTGCGCCGCTGGCCGCGCCGGTTCTGGGTGGGCGTGTGGGTGGTCACGGTTCCGATCATCGTGCTGCTGATTTTTCTTTCACCGTTGATCATTGACCCGATCTTTAATCAATTTGAGCCGCTTGAGCTTCACCACGCCCCGCTGGTGACGAAGCTCGAGAAAGTGGTCCAGCGAACCGGCATCGACATTCCGCCCAGCCGCATGTTCCTGATGAAGGCGAGCAAGAAGTACAACGGGATCAATGCGTACGTGACGGGCATTGGGGCCAGCAAGCGCTACGTGATGTGGGACACGGCCACCGACCGCATGCCCGACGACGAGGTGCTGTTCGTCTTTGGCCACGAGAGCGGCCACTACGTGCTGCACCATATTCCCAAGATGATTGGCGGCCTGGCCGTGGGACTGTTCTTCGTCTACTGGGGCTGCGCGGCGTTTGCGGCGTGGCTGGTGCGGCGGTTCGG
>JASIJX010000467.1 GCA_030049955.1 Acidobacteriaceae bacterium | reverse complement strand
TGGCCGTGTTCCTCGCTGCCCACCACACGCTCGGCCTCGCCAGGATCGACATACGGATCGTCGAAGAGGCCCATTTCGAACTTCCAAAAGAGCATCGGCGCCACCAGCTCATCGAGCTCCGATTCCTTCAAGACGCCCTTACGCACCAGTTCCACAAGATGGAGGTAGCAGTCGGGGTCGGGCAGCTCGATATTCACGCCGGCCTTGACCGCGAGCGCGCAGGACTCCTTCTTGTCTTTGGCAACAAAGTGACCGTGCGTGTCGGGCCGGTAGCCCAGCTCCCAGATGGCGAAGTAGTCAGAGACAATGAAGCCCTTGAAGCCCATCTCCTTGCGGAGCACGTCCCTAAGCAGCCAGCGGTTGGCATGCGAAGGAATGCCGTCAACTTCGTTGTAGGACGCCATCACGCTGATGGCGCCGGTCTCGCGCAGCGCTTCGCGGAACGTGGATAGAAACGTCTCACGCAGCACTCGCAGGGAGACGTTGGCCGGCGCGCAGTTCATGCCCGATTCGGGCTGCCCGTGCCCCACAAAGTGCTTGAGCGTGGCAATTACGTGGCGCTTGTCGCGAAAACTGCGGTCACCCTGGAAACCCTTGACGGCGGCGATTCCCAGCCGCGCGACAAGGAAAGGATCCTCGCCATAGGTTTCTTCCACGCGTCCCCAGCGCGGCTCCAGCGCCACGTCGACCACAGGCGTCAGCGCCTGGTGAGTGCCGCGCAGCCGCGATTCGGCGGCGGTCACGGCAAACAGCTTTTCTACAAGTTCGGGATTGAACGTTGCGCCCAGCGCTATGGGCTGCGGAAAGCTGGTTCCATCCACGGCGGCGTGGCCGTGCAGGCACTCCTCGTGAAAGATCACCGGGATGCCCAAACGGCTGTTTTCGAGGAAAAACTTCTGGATGGCATTGGTCAGCTCTGCCATCTCACGTGCGTTTTTGCCCTTACCGGCGTCGCTCGGACGACCCACCTGGCCAAGGCCGCGGCCGTCGCGGAAGGCCTTTTTCGCCTTTTGCTCGTCGAAGTTGCCATCTGCATCCACGAGCATTTCAGGTTTCTTCTGCCAGATGCAGACCATCTGCGCAGCCTTCTCGTCGAGCGTCATGCGCGAGAGCAAATCCCAGGTCCGCCGCGCCGAGGGAAGATCTGGTTTTTTGTAGTCGGGAACCTTTGCGCGCCGCGCGCTTGCGTTTTTGGATTGCTTCTTCATCCGCCTTCTTTCCTTTTGCGATTGGCTTGTCAGTGATCCAGTTCTCACAAGCTCCCTTTCCCTCGCGAGCAGGAAAGCCGGTGCGCCGAAATGCCTCTGCCGTGTTGCAGAGCAAGTGTAGTGAGACAATCAGAAAAAAATCAATAACAAAAGCGATTTTCTTGAGGGAAAACGACAAGCCAAAGAGCATTGCAGGCAGGTGATGGCATTAGACGCGGCCTCTTTGTGTGGGCGGCAAATATTCGCCGTCTGTTCGCTATTGGCGATGGTTGGTAAACATTCCGGTGTAATCTTGTGCTGCCGGGAAGCGGAACAACCGCTGGACGGCCAACGTAAACCGAGTGGACCGACTATGCCTGAAGCATCTGTAAAACCGGACCTCGGAGCGCTGCGCATCGACGCGCACAAGCGCGGATCCCGAAAACCTGGAAAACGCATCGCACTTTTTCTTCTTGTCCTGGTTGCCGCTCTTGTTGCCTCGGGCGGAGTTTACGCGTACATGCATCAGGCGCCGTCGGTGCAAGTCGCTACGGTAGACTCCCCGGACAACGGGCCACAGGCACTGCTCAACGCGAGCGGGTATGTCACCCCGCAACGGCGCGCAACGGTGGCGGCAAAGATCACCGGGCGCGTTACGGGCGTCTTCTTCACTGAGGGAATGCACGTGAACAAGGGCTTTGTGCTGGCCACCCTGGACGACTCCGATGCGCAGCGATCGCTCGCATCTGCGAAAGCAGATCGGAACGCCTCGCAGGCAAACATTCTCGACCTGCAAGTGCAGTTGAAGAACGCGCAGATCGAGTTGCATCGCGTGCAGGAATTGAGAGCGGCAGGCGTTCAAAGCCAGGAAGCTCTCGACGATGAAACGATGGCAGCAGACAGCTTGCGGGCGAAGATCGACTATGCGCAAGCGGAGGTACTCGCTGCCGAGGCACGCATCGAGGAAGCGCAGCAGGCGGTGGATAACTGCATCATCAGCGCTCCGTTTGACGGAATCATCGTTTCAAAGGACGCGCAGGTGGGAGAAATGGTGTCGCCGATTTCGGCCGGGGGCGGATTCACGCGCACCGGCATCGCAACGATTGTCGACATGGCCTCGAATGAGATCGAAGTAGACGTAAACGAGAATTACATTGCGCGCGTGAGGCCCGGCCAGGAAGTGACCGCTGTTCTGGATGCATACCCGGACTGGAAGATTCCGTGCCATGTGCGCACCATCATCCCCACCGCCGACCGTCAAAAGGCAACCGTCGAGGTACGCGTTGCCTTTAACAAGCTGGATCCGCGAATCTTGCCTGATATGGGCGTAAAGGTGACGTTCCTCGGAGAACAAGAGAAGCAGGCAAAAGGAGCGCCGGTGGGCGTAATGGTGCCGCAGAACTCGGTTCACAGCGATAATGGGCAGACGATCGTTTTCCTGGTGAAAGACGATCATGTTGAGCGCTGCGCTGTGAAGGTCGGCACGACCAATGGCGCGCAAACCCAAATTCTCGCGGGGCTAACGCCCGGAGACACCGTCGTAGTTGGCGGGCCCGGCGATTTGAGAGATGGCGAAACGGTAGCGATCAGGCACTAGAGCGTCGTTCTCCGATTCAGCCATCCATTCGGTCTATCCCTCTCTGTGTTGCTTATCGTTCCCTCTCGGTGTTGCTGCGCAGGACCACGGAATGCTCTTCCGGCGCGGGTCCGGCGCTATTCGGCGAAGAATCGGAAATAGCGGAAATCGAAATAGCGGACATCGAAATAGCAGACATCAAGGAGCGTTGATTATGGTTCAAGTGGACGGCATTGGAGCAGCCGGCAGCCTGATTCAGGCGCGCGGCCTGGACAAGACCTACCGCCGCGGCAACGAGGACATCGATGTCCTGCAGGGCTTGAATCTCGACGTTGGCAAGGGTGATTTCGTGGCCTTCATGGGGCCGAGCGGCTCGGGCAAAACCACTTTGCTCAATCTGCTGGGCGGCCTGGACGTTCCCACGCGCGGCACCATCAGCGTTGCAGGCGATGAAATCACGCATATGTCCCGCGGCAAGTTGACCGACTGGCGCGCGCGCCACGTCGGCTTCATTTTCCAGATGTACAACCTCATTCCTGTGCTCACCGCATTTCAGAACGTCGAACTGCCCTTGCTGCTGACAAAGCTTTCCAAAGCCGAGCGGCGCAGGCACGTGGAAACCGCTCTTTTCATCGTGGGCCTGGGCGAGCGCATGCACCACTATCCGCGCCAGCTTTCCGGCGGGCAGGAACAGCGGGTTGCCATTGCCCGCGCCATTGTCGCCGACCCCACTTTTCTGCTGTGCGACGAGCCCACGGGGGACCTGGACCGCAAGAGCGCGGACGAAGTAATGGACTTGATCAAGCGGCTGGTCGCGGAGTACGGGAAAACGGTCCTGATGGTGACGCACGATCCGCTGGTTGCGCGCCAGGCCAATACGACACTGCATCTCGACAAGGGCGTGCTGGTCGAAGCAGGAGCGCGGCAAGGCGCAGTTGAAGCAGTAGTACGGCAGGGCGCTATTGCGGGAGGCGTCTGATGAAATTCAGCGGATTGATTCTGGCCAATCTGCTTCGCAAAAAGGCCCGGCTGGTTCTGACCGTCGGCTCATTTGCTGTGGCTCTGTTTCTGTTTGCGCTGCTGGGAGTGGTGAGCGACGCGTTCAACCGCGGAGCAGACATCGTGAGCGCGAATCGTCTTGTCACCATCAATCGCACCTCTATCATCAACACGATTCCGCTATCGTACCGGAATGAAATTCTGCGCATTCCGGGCGTCAGTTACGTCACGCACGACACCTGGTTCGGAGGCGTGTATCAGGATCCGAAGAACTTTTTCCCGCAGTTCGTGATCGACCCGGAAAACCAGCGGCAGGTTTTCCCGGAACTCATCGTTCCGGACGACCAGTGGAACACATTCCTGAAAGATCGCCAGGGCGCGATTGTCGGCGCGTCCACCATGGAACGCTTCGGCTGGAAGGTCGGCGATCGCATTCCCATCACTACGACCCTGTACGGGCTGCAGGACAAAGCCCTCGAATTCAATATCGACGGCGTTTATCACGGCGCAAAGCCGGAGGATGACACCACCCAGTTTTGGCTGCAGTGGGAATACTTCAAAGAGAGCGTCCCCGCCAGCCTGCAGGGCCAGGTTGGCTGGTACACGATTCGCATCGCTAACCCGGACGATGCTCCGCGCATCGCCAAGTCCATCGACAACATGTACCTGAATTCGCCCTACGAAACCAGGACCGAGACGGAATCTGCATTCGCGGAGGGCTGGGTAAAGCAGTTCGGGAATATCAAGTTTCTGATCCTGTCGATCGGGACCGTGGTTTTCTTCACGCTGTTGCTGGTCACCGGAAATACGATGGCTATCTCGGTGCGCGAGCGAACGAATGAACTTGGCGTGCTCAAGGCGATCGGTTTCTCGGATCGCACCGTTCTTGTATTCATCCTGGGCGAGTCGATGGCGATCGCGCTTGCCGGTTGTGTGGGCTTGCTGCTTGCGCTGGTTGCTATTCCAGAGCTTAGCCGCGTGATGGCCGGCCTGTTGCCGCCGCTTCTGGTTACGGCGAAAACTCTGGCGTACGGCGTGGCGGCCGCTCTCGTAGTCGGTTTTGCCAGCGGAATTCTTCCCGCATATGGAGCGATGCGCATGCGCGTGGTGAATGCGCTTCGGAGGGTTTAAGCATGATGCCAAAGCTCATTTTTGGTGTAGTGATCACTCTCGCGGCCATCGCTGCCCTGCTTCTGGTGTTGGTCATCGTCGGCGGTATTGTTGCTGGATTGCTGGCGCCGCTGATCGGATCGGTGCCGATTTCCTATAACCTCCGCAGTATTCGCGCTCGCTGGACATCGACAATCGTGGCCATTCTGGGCATTGCCGGCACGGTCGGCGTGTTCGTGGCCATGCTTTCGCTGGCTCGCGGCTTCCGCGCCACGCTTGTGGCCTCAGGTTCGCCCGACGATGCGCTGGTGATGCGTGCCGGCTCAACCTCGGAGATGATGGGCGGCATTACTCTCGATTCTGTGAAGCTGGTGCAGGACAAGCCGGGCGTGGCGCGCGACTCGTCAGGGCAGCCGCTGGTTACGCAGGAAGTCGTCGGCGTGGTACCGATACCTTTGATCAGCACAGGCACGGATGCAAACGTGGAGGTTCGCGGCGTTTCGCCCAATGTGCTGCAAATCCGCAAATTCGTAAGGGTCGTTCAAGGACGGATGTTCCATTCGGGCCTGGACGAACTCGTCGTAGGCAAAAACGCCTCGAAGACCTATGAGGGACTCACCGTCGGCAATACGGTGAACTTTGGCGGCGGGCATTGGATGGTGGTGGGCGTGTTCGACGCGGGCGGGTCGTCGTTCGATTCCGAGGTGTGGTGCGATGCGCGCATCCTGAACGAAGTGCTCAAGCGACCGGACAACATTTTTCAATCCGCCACCGTTCACCTCACTTCACCCGCGGCCTTCGACACGTTCAAGGATTCGATTACTTCCGACCCCCAACTGAATCTGGAGGTCGAGCGCGAAGTGGAGTACTACGCGAAGCAATCCTCGGCCATGACGCGGCTGATTACCGTGCTGGGCGGCATGGTGGCGGCTATCATGGCGATCGGCGCGATTTTCGGCGCTCTCAATACGATGTACTCGGCGGTCGCCGAACGCGGACGCGAGATTGCTACTATGCGCGCACTCGGCTTCTCCAGTTGGAATGTCATCCTCTCGTTCCTGTTCGAGGCGCTGTTGATTTCGCTTATCGCCGGCATCATCGGCTGCGTGGCTGTGCTTCCTTTGAACGGCATGACTACGCAGACCATGAACTTCTCGACGTTCTCGAACATTGCCTTCGCCTTCAAGATCACTTTCAACCTGCTCGTGATGGGAGTAATTTTCGCGCTTGCCATGGGCGTTCTCGGCGGGCTGTTGCCTGCCGTGCGCGCGGCGCTGCGCCCGGTTGCTGTCTCTCTTCGTGAGTTGTAGAGAATCTGCGTCCACCACTCTCCCGAATCAAATCAGTCACGCCGCAGTCGTCACTCCCCGCTTTCCGGCTGCGGCCAATCGCGCTACTCTGTGTGCACTCCCCGGAAAGGCTATCCTTGAGCTCGTACCGTTCTTGGTTCTGCTTTTGGCCTGTCGCAGTTCTGGTTGCCTGCACGCCCATTGCATTCGCGCGGGCGCCGCGCCGCTGCTATACGGCCGATCAGGCAGCGCGGATGCTCAACAAGGACGTTTGCGTCGCGGCGCACGTTTACGACGTTGTCCAACTCCCCGACGGCACGCGCTTTCTCGACGTGTGCTCACCCGAAACGTCAGATGAAAACTGCCGCTTCACGGTGGTGAGTTTGTGGGAAGACCGCGATACGGTCGGCGAGCTCCAGAAATACCGCAACATGAACGTGCAGATTCGCGGCATCGTGCAGCCTATGCACGGCCGCGCCGGCATGCTGCTGAGCCACGAACGGCAGTTCTACGGAGGACCGCCGAAGTTCAAGCCGAATCCACTTCTGGCTCACGGCTTCAGTGGCGAGGACGCGCGGCCGCCGGTAAGCGATCCCAATCTGCACTCCCAGGGCGGCAGGCGCGCGTTCATGAATACGCGTGATCAGGAGACGCTGCCAAAGAACTAGCGAGTCAGCAAGCCAGCGCCTGCATATGCTGACTTGCCGACCGGCTGACTAGCTGCCTTGCTCCTCAAGCCGCGGCGCAAACCGCGCTCCGGTGAACAGGATCGTGGACGAGATGACCAGAAACACCAGCGTCGAGCCAAGGCCGATGCTCAGGTTGGTGCGGTCGGAGATAGCGCCAATAATTTGCGGCGAAAACGTATCGCCGAAGGCATGAATGCAGAACAGGTTGATGGAAATAGCCGTGGCACGGACCGGCGCCGAGACTGAGTTGACGATCGCAGTGTTGAGCGGCCCGGTGTTCATGAACAGGAAGAACTCGGCAGCAAAGAGCGACGGCACCGCCCACGCACGTGGCCCGAAGAAGAGCAGAATGCCGAAGGGCAGAGTGAGCGCCACGCTCCAGGCCGAGAGCAGATAGAGCGCGCGATGATTGCGGCGCAGCCAGATCTGCGCGATCCATCCGCCGATAATGGTGCCTGCGATTCCGTTGATGACTGTGGAAGCGCCCACGGTCACACTCGCCGTACCCATCGACATGCCGGCAAAGCGGCGCAGAAACTCCGGCACCCACCACGAGATGCCACCCATGGCGAAGGTCAGCGCCGCCAAGCCGAATGTGGCGGTGAGAAACCCAGAATTGCGAAACAGGCCAAGCACCGTGGCGCGGTTGAAATTCGCACGAACGTGATCCGATGCGCCGCGCTCCGGCTCGACGCCAATCGCGCCGTAAAGAGCCGCGGCAATGAAGCCGGGAAGCGCGCAGACGAGAAACGGTGTGCGCCAGCCCCAGTGCGACCCCATCTGCCCGCCAGCCAGATAGCCGAGCGCCGCGCCTACGGGAATTGCGACGTAGAAGATCGAGAGGATGCGATTGCGCTCGCGCTCGGGGTAAAAGTCCGACAGCACGGCCGGCGCGAAGATGCCGAACGTAGCCTCGCCAATGCCCACGACAGCCTGGCGCATATAAAGCGTGAGATAGCTGTGTACCCAGATGGCCGCAAGCGTGGCCAGGCTCCACAGGATTGCGCCGGAGATGATCAGCGGCTTGCGGCGATAGCGGTCGCCCAGCCATCCCGTGGCCGGCGCGGCCAGCATGTAGACCAGGAAAAAGGCCGTGCCCAGCGCGCCCATCTGCTGGTCGGTTGCATGGAATTCGTGCTGGATGGGCAGGACTTCGCCGGCAAGAATGTACCGGTCAATGTAATTGAGCAGGTTGAGCGCAACCAGCAGCACTACGGTGCCTGTGGCTGCGTTGATCCGGGATCGTACGGTTTGGGTAAGGGTGGGCACGACGGCTTCGGTGCTTTCGTTGTGACCGGTTTAAACCGAAGCCCCGCTTGAACCGAAGTTCGGAGCCAGTCAACCAATAACACACTACTCCAACCCGGCAGGTAACGCGAAACACAAGATTTAATCCTATCTCTTGACCAAGCCTCTTTC
>JASIJX010000057.1 GCA_030049955.1 Acidobacteriaceae bacterium | reverse complement strand
ACCTGGCCCGGACTGACATCGAAGAGGCGGCAGGCTTCGATGACTTCCAACCCCTTGTTGAGCATGGTGGCCGAGTCGATGGTGATGCGGCGGCCCATGACCCAGGTGGGGTGTTTGAGGGCCTGCTCGGGCGTGATGGAGGCGAAGTCGGCGAGCGGTGTCTGCCGGAACGGTCCGCCGGAAGCCGTGAGCCAGATGGTTTTGACTTCGGCATGCGCGCCGACGCGCAGGCACTGGTGCACGGCGTTGTGCTCGCTGTCAATGGGCAGGATGGGCACGTTGCGTTCGCGGGCGGCGCAGGTGAGGATCTCGCCGGCTGCGACCATGCACTCCTTGTTGGCCAGTCCCACGGGCTTGCCGGCCAGGATGGCCGCGTGCGTGGCTTCGAGTCCGGCTACGCCTACGATGGCGGAGACAACGAAATCGGCTTCGGGGTGGGTGGAGCAGGCGACGGTGCCTTCGCTTCCGTGGACGATATGGATGCCGCTGACGCCTGCCTGATGCAGCCGCGCTGCAAGCTGGCTGGCCAGCTCTTCGGTGGCAATCGAAAGCAGCTTTGGCCGCCAGCGGACGGCTTGCGCAAAGGCTTCTTCGATGTTGCGCCCGGCGGCGAGCGTCGCCACGGAAAAACGCTCGGGGAACTGCTCGACGATAGAAAGTGTGGATTGGCCGATGGAGCCGGTGGAACCGAGGATGGCTAGTCGTTTCAAGGAATTAACAATCTAAGGCTAGAACGCCTGATGGATAACCTGAGCGTACCACAGGGCCGGCGCTGCGAGCAGCAATGCGTCGATGCGGTCGAGGACGCCACCGTGGCCGGGCAGCAGCGTGCCGGAATCCTTGACGGCGGCGGAGCGCTTGAGTGCGGACTCGGCGAGGTCGCCCACCTGTGCGGCGATGTTTACGATGACGGCCAGCACCAGCCAGTACGTGAGGTTGTCAGGATAGGAAAGCACGGCCGCAGGCACATTGCGCTGGAGCCAGGAGAGCCAGACGGAAGCCGAAGGCTGTTGCAGCCAGGCGGCGAGCGCGAACAGGCCCGCGGCGACCAGAACGCTGCCGACAACCGAAGCGACTGCGCCCTCCCATGATTTGCCCGGGCTGAGCGAGGGCGCCAGCTTGTGCCGGCCGATGGCTCGCCCAACGTAATATGCGGCGATGTCGCCGGCCCAGACCACGCACAGCAGGAACAGCACGAGGGATGGGCCGTTGCCTTCCGGGGTTTCGCGCAGGGCGGGCAGCGCCAGCAGGGTAAAACCCGCGTAGAGGACGCAGAACATGGAGGCGGCCGAGTCGGCCATCATCTCGGCGACAGGACGCAGAAATGTGCAGTAGACAAGCAGCCCCAGGCAGAGCACGCCGAAGAAGGCAGGCGTGCGGTCGGGCCATTGGTAATTGACGGCGAACAGAGCCGGCAAGGCGAGCAGCAGCGCAATGCGCGGCGGATTGACTCCGCGCTTTCGGGACAGACCGATGTACTCCCAGCCGGCGAGCGCAGAGACGGCAGCTACCGCCGCCGCGAACAGCCAGCGTGGAGCGAGAAATACGAGAACAAGAACGACAGGGATCAGAACCGCAGCGGTAAGGACGCGTTTCATTAGGGTCTCGGTTGAGGATACACTGCCGAGACCGGCCGCGGGCGGAGATGATGGCGCATGCGAACGAACCTTGGCTGAGAAACTCGGGGTGAGAAAGATTTGAAGTAATCGGTACGGATTTAATGCCTATTGCCCTGGCGATCAATCAAGCGATCAACCAATCTGACACTTAATGCCTGATCGCCAGGGCGTCGTCACTCGGGGAGGCGCTGGCGGAGCGTGGGCTCGTTGCTGTTGCCTGCGGCCTGGGCAGGGGTTGTTGCATTGCTGTTGTCGGTGGACGCTGCCAGCTCGGATTTTCTGTATTTGGGCACGCTGATGTAGCCGTGGATATGGTTCTTCGAGATGTTATTAATGACCACTTCTACGGGCAGCTGCGTGTCCGGCGTGTAGTACATAACCGGCTGGTCCAGGTTCACGTGCTTCTGCTGCACCGTGCGGTCGTCCACGATCAGTTCCAGGTCGGCGTACTGGTGCTTTTCGTTTGCCTTTCTCAGGCTTATGTTGAGCGGTCCGGTGCGCTGGAACTGCTTGGATTTATTGAGATCGAACTCGAAGTAATTTCGTTCGCCTTTTTTCTCGAGCAGCACAAGCTCGTCGTGAGTGCGGGCGATGTTGCCGTTCAGCTCAGTGCGCGCGCTGTTGAGGTTGTTTTGAGCTTCCTCGCGGGATTCCTGGATTTCCTTCCCCTGCGCATCGAGCTGCGACTGGAGTTTCTTGAAGCGAGCCTCATAGGCGCTGGGCCGGTGCACGGTGGTGCGGCGGTGGACTACTGTTGTACCGTCGGCACGCCTGGCGGGGGAAGGCTTTTCCTGGGTATCGGCCAGGTCCCCTGTCTGGGCGGCTTGGGATTGGGCCTGGGCGTTCGCGGCGAGCTGCTTGAGCTGCGCCGAGAGCGCATCAAGCTGACTGTGCTCGGCGTCGAGTTGCGCCATTACCTGATGGTTCTCGGTGGCAAGCGCCTGGGCGCTGTGGTGCTCGTGGGCCGCGTAGACGAGGCCGCTGGCGGCGATGAGCGCGGCGGCAATGTAGGGAGCAATGCGGCGGGCAAGCGGTGGCTCGACCGGCTGGTCGACTGGCTGATCACTGGGCGGCTCTCCCATGAGGGACATCGGGGTGTCTTCCATGAACAACCTCCTGCGGGCGAAAGCGTGTCTGAGTATGCGCTGCCGGCACGCTGTTTCGCGATAGACAAATCTCCATAGAAGCAAGTAGCACGTCCCGTACCAAGCCAACGGCCAGGTAACCTACAGTAAATGTTTGTATTTGCATCGAGAGGCAAACCGGGTCGGCAGAAAATTCCCGGTGCTGGAAATTTCTGCATGGTAAAAACCGGTTTTTCGCTGGGTTATCCGAGTTTGAGGAAGTAATCGATGAGCGGCGGGGCAACGGCTCCGGCGAACCCAAGAAGAGCTTCCAGCGGCAGAGCGCTTGTGGGCGCAGACGCAGGCTCGGTAAGGTCTTCCGATGGCTCGTGTGAGCCTACCCTTGCGCGGCGATTGCGGAGGCGCTCGCCCCATTCGGCGCCGGTAGGGAAGACCAGGAACCCGGCGAGCGGATAGATGAGCATGGCGACGTACCAATGCGCGGGCAGCAAGGCGGCACTGCAACTGTGCGAAGCGACACAGTCGGGCAAGACAGATTCGAGGTGTCCCAGGACCCAGACAAAGAGGTGTATGGCGAAACCGCAGGCGCCTGCGGCCAGGCCGAGGGCGTAGCACTGGACCTTGGGAATGCGCGGGAAGAGCAAGCCGATAATGACCGCCCCGAAGAAGGGCGCAAGCGTGGAAAGCACTTCAAGCAGAAACTCGATCCAGCCCTGCGCGAAGGGCTGCCAGTTCATGTAGTCGAACAGCAGCGCGAAAAGGGCGCTGGCGGCAAGGCCCACGGCTGGCGCGACAAAGGCCGGGTCGAGCGAGGGGACGGTGCGGGGAAGCGCCTGGACCGACTGTTCTACATGGGTTAGGCGCGCGGAGATGGCGGCGAAGACCACCAGATCCTTGTGGCAGAAGGGACATTCGAGAGCGGCGACGTTGATCTGCTGTGCGCAGTACGGGCAGTTCATGTGGACCTCCGTGCAGTTTCCACAAAGGGCCGACGGGGCCAGAGGAGGAAATAAGCTTGAGCAGACAGGCGTCAGGGCACGAAGACGTGCAGGCGGACGTTCCATCTGGTGCTTTGGCCCGGTTGTAGGGTGACCATCCCGGTGTTCATGTTACCCCATACTTTGCTGAATGGATCGGCGAAGTTGTACTGGTCCTCGATTGCGACGAAGTTCTTGTCCGGCGGGGCGTACATCTGGATGGTGCGGATTTCGGGTGAGAGGCCTTCGATGTCGACACCGTAATGGGCGGCCGGGTCGATCACCTGGGTGGTGACGGCGCCGTTCTTCCACTCGAGATGGCTCCAGTTGTCATCGTAAAAGTTGTTGGCTAGGGCGCGTCCGCCGGGGACGTTGAGGGCGTATTGTCCTGAGGCCGGGACGAGATTGCCGGTGGGGAAGACGTTGTCGTAGTTGTCCACCTTTGCGATCATGGCGCCGGGAATGCGGATGCGAACCTGCTGGCGGTTGCCGGAGGGAAGGTTGAAATATGGATGCCAGCCGATGGCGATGGGCTCCGGCTGGTGGCCGACGTTCTGGGCGACGACTGAGGCATCGACGGCCTCGGCACTGAGCGTGATGGTGATAACGAGGTCAGTGCTGGAAAGCCAGTGGCCGCCGAAGTTGCCGGCGCGGATGACGCCGGTAACTTGCGCGCCGCCGGCGGTGCGGGTAACGCGGACGTCTGTGGCGCGGGCTTTGAGGATGAGGCCGTGCATGGCGTGGCGCTCTGCGCCGGGCAGCTTGCCGATGTTATTGGCGGGCAGCGTAAGAGTGTGGCCCTGCCAGGTGGTGGTGAGGGTTTTGCCGTCTGCCGAGAGCTTGCCGCGGATGCGGTTGGGATAGGGAACGAGGAACGCTGAGCCGAGACGGTAGCCGAGATCGCCGTTGGCGTCATCCTGCTTGTCGAGCATGTTTGCGGCTGTGGCGAGATCGGGCGAGGCGAGGACAGGGACTTCGCCTTTGCCGGGAAAGTTGGCGGTGATGTAGAGCAGCTCCATGCCGCGGCCGGGAAGCACGGTGACGGAGGTGAACTCCGGCCGGGTTTTGCTCACGGCGGTGCGGGTGATGGTGATGGTTTTTTCACCGCCGATGGTGGTTTGGGCGGAAAGAACTACGGCGAAAAACGGGAGAGCCAGAGCAACGAGCGCAGCCTTTTTCATGGATGTCTTTTCCGGTGCGGCGAGGATTGTCCGCAAGACCGCGAAATTTCAGAAGCAACAGCGGGCCGAATGCGGAGGCGGAGCCATTCTACGATATGCGGGCGGACCGAGGGTGAGGCTAGGCGAAACAAAGATGCGAGGAAGAATCAGTTTCCGACGAAGGCGAGGTAATGGTGGACGCGAAGTCTGCACTTCTCCGCCAGGCTCTGGACGGCATTCAACAAGTTTTCTTCCTCGGGAGTTCTCACTTTGCTGAAGAGCGTCTTCCACTCCGCAATGAAGCGTTCTACCTGGAGGCGGTTGAAGATGGTATCTCCATAACGATCGATTGACGCCAACATGGGATATGCGTTCGTATCCGTGGTTCCCAGTAATTTATCGAGGAGGTTCTTCTCATCGGCAACCAACTCGATTTGCTTGCCGGATTCTGTCTGCAAAGCGACGCAAAGCCCCATACGGTTTCCCTTTGGCGATCGTTACAAGGGATTTTAAATGTCCAGTTCGCCATAATGATTGGCGTCTTAGCGGCAGCTGTGAGACTGCGGAGTTCCAACTGGTGGAGTGGATGCTCTCAGCGAAGGAAGAGCAACAGCAGGTCCTTCGACTCGTTTGCCTGCGGCAAACTCGCTCAGGATGACAGGCTGAAGAATTTGGCCGTCGGTTTTTGAGCCGAAGGCCGTGTTTCTACTGGCGGGAAGTGACGTTGGCGGCGATTTCGGGCGGCTGGACTGCGGCGAGAACTTCTGTTTCCGGAGGCAGCGTGGGGAGCGGGCCTTCGAGGGCGAGCGCCAGAACCTCATCCATGTTGTCCACAAAATGGAGCTTCATGGAGTTCTTGATGTTGTCGGGCAGCTCGGCCACGTCTTTCTCGTTGGCGAGGGGCAGGATGGCCTCGAAGATGCCGGCGCGCAGTGCGGCAAGCAGCTTTTCTTTGAGGCCGCCGATGGCGAGCACCTTGCCGCGCAGCGTGATTTCGCCGGTCATGGCGATGTCGCGGCGGACGGGAATGCGGGCCAGGGCGCTGGCTAGAGCGGTGGCGATGGTGATGCCAGCCGAAGGGCCGTCCTTGGGGATGGCGCCTTCGGGCACGTGCAGGTGCAAATCAACGTTGCGGTAGAACTCGCGCGTCAATCCAAGCGCCTGTGCGCGGCCGCGGATGTAGCTCAATGCAGCCTGGGCTGATTCCTGCATCACGTCGCCGAGCTGGCCGGTGATGGTGAGCTTGCCCTTGCCATCGAGGACCTGCACTTCTGTGGTAAGAATGCTACCGCCGATTTCGGTCCAGGCGAGGCCGGTGACCAGGCCGATCTCGCTCTTTTCGTGCGCCTCGGAGTCGCGGAACTTGGCCACGCCGAGAAATTCGCTGACATTCTGCGCAGTGATCTCTTCCTTGTGCTTGGCACCCTGCTTAACCACCTTGCGAGCCACTTTGCGGCAGACGTTGCCGATCTCGCGCTCGAGGTTGCGGACGCCGGCTTCGCGCGTGTAGTAGCGGATGATTTCGAGGATGGCGTCGTCTTTGAAGGTGACGTTCTTCTCGCTCAGGCCGGTTTGTTCGCGCTGCTTCTTGACGAGGTACTGACGGGCGATCTCGAGCTTTTCCTGCTCGGTGTAGCCCTGCAGGCGCAGGATCTCCATGCGGTCCTGCAGCGCCGGCGGAATGGTGTGCAGCACGTTGGCCGTGGCAACGAACAACACCTGCGAGAGATCGTAATCAACGTCGAGATAGTGGTCCTGGAATGTGGTGTTCTGTTCGGGGTCGAGCACCTCAAGCAGGGCGCTGGCCGGGTCGCCGCGGAAGTCCGAAGAGATTTTGTCTACTTCGTCGAGCAGGAAGACCGGATTCTTGGTGCCGGCGCGCTTCATGTGCTGGATAATCTGGCCGGGCATGGCTCCGATGTAGGTGCGGCGATGGCCGCGGATTTCGGCTTCATCGCGCACGCCGCCGAGCGAAAGGCGGACGAACTTGCGGCCGGTGGCCTTGGCGATTGACATGCCGAGCGAGGTTTTGCCCACGCCCGGAGGCCCGACGAAGCAAAGGATCGAGCCTTTTGGATTTTTAACTAGCTGGCGGACAGCGAGGAACTCAAGGATGCGCTCCTTGATTTTTTCAAGGCCG
>JASIJX010000466.1 GCA_030049955.1 Acidobacteriaceae bacterium | reverse complement strand
CGCGCGGCCCTCACCTTCCCGTTCGATAAACTTGAATAGACCGCATATTTTCCGGAGTTCTTCTTGTCCATCGCCACCCACGAACGTCCCGTCGAACGCCTCATCCGCCCGGCGCGCAACATCTACGGCAGCCTGCGCCTGCCCGGCGACAAGTCCATCAGCCACCGCTACGCCATGCTCGGCGCCTTCGCCGAAGGCGTCTCCCGCTTCCCAACTTCTCCACCGGAGCCGACTGCGCCTCCACGCTCGCCTGCATGGAAACCCTGGGCGCAAAGGTCAACCGCATCGGTAACGAGGCTATCGAAATCACCGGCGTAGCAGGCAGCGTCACGCCCCCTGCAGACGATTTAGCCCGTCCCCTCAACTGCGGCAACTCCGGCTCAACCATGCGCATGATGTCTGGCCTGCTCGCCGCGCAGCAGGGCCGCTTCACCCTCATCGGCGACGAATCGCTCTCCCGCCGTCCCATGGAGCGCATCCGCAAGCCCCTCGAGCAGATGGGCGCGCGCCTCACCCTCACCGACGGCCACGCGCCGCTCACCATCGAAGGCGCAAAGCTCACCGCCATCGACTTCACCACGCCCGTACCCAGCGCGCAGGTAAAAACCTGCATCCTGCTCGCCGGCCTGCAAACCGCCGGCACAACCACCGTCCACGAAGCCATCCGCACGCGCGACCACAGCGAGCTCGCGCTGCGGGCCTTCGGCGCTGAGCTCACGCGCACGGCCACATCTGTCTCCATCGCCGGCCCACAGACCCTGCACGCCATTGAGGCCGCCGTCCCCGGCGACATTTCCTCGGCAGCATTCTTCCTCTCGGCCGCTGCTATCTTCCCCGGCTCCAATCTCGTCCTCGATGCCGTCGGTCTCAACCCCACGCGCGCCGCGCTGCTCGACGTCCTCACAACGCTGGGCGCAAAAATCAACGTCCTCAACCTCGAAGAAAAGCACGCCGAACTCGTCGGAATAGTTCAGATCTCCGCGCCCGCCCAGGGCCTCAGCTCCACCGCCATTACCGGCGCTGTCGCCGCGCAGCTCATTGACGAGCTGCCGGTCCTCGCTGCTATCGGACCCTACACCAGCGGCGGCATCCGCATCCGCGACGCCAAGGAGCTCCGCGTCAAGGAGTCCGACCGCATCGCGCTAGTTGTCAAAAATCTCCGCGCCATGGGCGCAGAAGTAGAAGAGTTTGAGGACGGCCTCGACGTCCCTGGCGGCCAGTCGCTGCACGGCGCCGTCATCGACTCCGGCGGCGACCACCGCATCGCCATGGCCTTCAGCGTAGCCGCCCTCCGCGCCGAAGGAGAAACCACCATCCGCGGCGCCGAATCCGCAGCCATCAGCTTCCCGGAGTTCTTCGATCTTTTAGACCTGATCGCCGAGCGATAGAACCAAAGCGGAAACTCAACTCAGCACTGTCATCCTGAGGAGTCCGCAAAGCGGACGAGTCGAAGGACCCGCATAGATTACGCCTTCAGGGCAGTCGATAAAGAGTAAGCACATGATGGAGAAGAACCGCTAGATACTTTCCATCGGGGGAAAGAGCCAAAGCCATCTGTGTAAGGCCAGCCGACGGATTACTGACGCGTTCGTTCACGCCCATTTGCGCGATTACCTTGTTTGTCGTCCAATCCCGCACAATGATCTTCCCAGTTATTTTGTTAAAGTGCGTTTCAACAGGAAATCCCCAGCCGACATAATGACCAGTCACGTAGGCGACGCGCGTGGCGTGCGCCGCGCGGGTAAGGTGTAGCGCTTGAATGTCCAGCTTGCTCGCCCCCAGCTGTTTTCCATCCAGCGTCTGGATGTCATACGACTTTCCCTCGTCGACAAATATCAAGCTATCCGAGAGAAAGTAGGCATTGCACCGCGCACAAATCACAGTTGATTTCCCCGCAACAGAAAGCAATTGCATTTCATTGATGCCACCACCGAATATTGCCCCAGCATCGGACGCTTGAATCATCATAGCGAGCGGACTCTGAATACTGTTGGCAATAGTGAGATCCTTCGCGCGAAGCCAGGTCCATTTGCCTTGCGTGTCTTCTGGTCGGCCGTGGTAGAGAAGAATTGTCTGAAGACTTGGGGCCACGTCCACCAGCCAACGATCTAAAACATCGCCGACCTGCTCACGTGGTGTGGAGTAGCTGGCAACGGGAGCAAACTCATTGTTGAATTTTTTGAGATCCTTCCCCGTGAATACGACGAAGCCACCATCGTCCGTTGGCAGAGCCCTGGAGTGATCATCTACTGGTTGGAGATTGAGCTTTCTGCCGACCGCACCGTTATTGGCTTCGATTTCCAGCACATGATAGCCGGAGGGCGGCATCGACAAATTGTATCCACCCTGCTCTCCATCATAGAAATCGCAAATAATTTGAGAATTGCTCAGGAAGTTTACGGATGGAGGGTCCATTGAAACTTCAAGCACGCTGAGACGCTTGTGGAAGTCCGTATCTTTGGCAAGATCGACAGACCACACCTGCGTTTGTCCGAAAGCAATCCTCGATCCGGATGCAAAACCACCGAAGGTGAAAAACGCGAGAAGAATTCCTAACACAGGCTAGAGCGCTGAGAGAGGATCGGACAACCTGCGGAATCCAAAAGAAGGCATCACTATTGCTCCTCCAATTCGAGAGGTGTCCAGATTGTCACTCCCCTATATCGCCACCATCAGGCTCTCGCTAAATGCCCAAGTAGCTCTAATTCCAAACGGGCTTCGGAGAGGCAATCGCCGGTTTGCCATCCTGGCGGCGTTTTACGCCGCCAGGATGGGAGACCAAATCACTGC
>JASIJX010000465.1 GCA_030049955.1 Acidobacteriaceae bacterium | reverse complement strand
CCCCAATAACGCGGCCAACTTCGGCTCCGTCTACAACACCATCGGAAGCAATCGCATGATTACCATGAGCGCCCACTTCACTTTCTGACCGGCGCTAGGTTATTTCCAATTCTCATCCGGGGCCCTCGCCAGAGGGCCCCGTTTCTTTGCCACAACCCCCTGTTTTTCCAACAATATTCGCGACTACATTTCCACAATTCACCGTCTTGGCCCGCCCGCTGTTTCATTTCCGCCCTTTGAAATTAATCAACCCTGCCGTACACTGGCTACTTCTGGAAGCATTGCGGGGGCTTTCTGACTGGGCAGAGCCGGCAACGCAGGTTGCTTGAGCTGGAGCCGGAAGAAGTCCCCGTCAAGAGCCGGGTCGGTTTCGGTCCGGCATTCGGCCAGCCGCATTCGCTGGCTGGCCAAGGGTGCTCCAGATTTTGCGTGAGGGCATGAACGCAGCAATCTCTACCGCTCGGTCGGCGGTCGGTTTGCCTGTACGGTGGCAAGCGCCATCTTGCGCGTCTAAATGTGCCGTTCAGTCCGTCTTTTTCCACCGCAACCTTCCGCCGTTCACCCTCCTTTCAAACAAGTTAAGTACGGTTGTCCATTGGGACGTACAACCATGTCTGGGGCCAAAATGCCTGTCCCCGCGATGGTGGTTATGCCGCCTGTTCTTCGCTAGGCCCAACCACGCTTCTCGCATCGGCCTGGCTCGCTGTTTCCGTGTTCGATTCCAGGGAGCAGTCCTGCCTCTCATCAACCTTGCACGTTCTTCAGCACGGTCATTTATTGGGCAATCAGCAGCACCTGTACCCGTAATTTCTGACCCTGCGATGGCGGTTTTGCCGCCTGTTCTTCGCTAGGCCCGACCACGCTTCTCGCATTGGCCTGGCTCGCTGTCTCCTGTGTTCGATTCCAGGGAGCAGTCCTGCCTCTCATCAACTTTGCACACGATTTTGGGAGACCCACAATGACACTTCATCGAATTCGCCTGAGTATTCTGTGCCTGGCGCTTCTCTCGGTTGCCGCGCTTACGGGCTCCACGGCCTCGTACGCGCAATCCACTACGCAGGGCGCTATCTCCGGCTCCGTGCTCGATACTTCCGGCGCCGTTATTCCAGGAGCCACGGTCACAATCACGAACATCGCAACCAACTTCACGGTCAAACTGGTTGCCGACGCCAGCGGATTCTTCAAGGCCCCGCTTCTCGAGCCCGGCAACTACAGCGTCTCCATCACGGCCCCCAACTTCGCCAACTACCGCGCCGATAACGTGGTGGTAATCGTGGGTCAAAACACAGCTCTCGAGCCGCGCCTCTCTGTTGCGTCATCCTCCGCTGAGGTCATCGTTACCGAGCAGTCGCCGGTCATGAACACCGCGTCGCCGGACTTTACCGACACCCTGAACCAGCAGGCGATTCAAAACATTCCTATTAACAATCGCCGCTGGTCGGCTCTGGCCATGACCACCCCGGGCGTCGTATCCGACACTAACGGCTACGGCTTAGTCAGCATCCGCGGCATTAGCACACTGCTCAATAACGTTGAGATCGATGGCGCCGACGATAATAACGCGTTCTATGCTGAAGAGCGCGGACGCACCCGTGAGGCTTACTCCACCTCCGGCAGCGCCGTTCGCGAATTCGCCGTCAACACTGGCGTCTACTCGGCCGAATACGGCCGCGCCGCTGGCGGCGTCATAACCTCCGTCACCAAGAGCGGCACCAACCAGATTCACGGCCAGGCCTACTTCTGGGATCGCGAAAGCAACTGGAATGCCTACAACGACTACACCACTGAGTCGTTCCTCAATTCGTCCGGCGTCTATGCCCCTGAGCACATCAAACCGGAAGACCTGCGCAAGATCTATGGCTTCACCATCGGTGGCCCGCTCAAGAAAGACAAGCTGTTTTGGATCTATACCTATGATCAGCACACCCACGTCTTTCCCGCCGCCTCCATTCCGGAAAACGCGAATTCGTTTTACTCTCTGCCCGCCGCAACCACAAGCGGCACTTGCAATCTAACGACCGGAGCCTTGACCGGCGATACTAGCACCAGCGCCGCGCTCGACGCTGACGCCTGCACCCTGGCGGCGCGCCAGGGATACACGTCCTACGCCCAGGGCGTGACTGCTTACGACACCTGGATCGGGAACTTGAACTCCGACCTCGGCACGGTGCCGCGCTTCGGATATCAGGAAATCAATACCCCCAAGCTCGACTGGCAAATCTCTCCCAAGGAGCACTGGAGCGTCCTCTACCATCGCCTGCGCTGGGACTCGCCCGGCGGCGTCCAGACCAGTACATCGGCTGATTACGCGCGCGATACCTTCGGCAACGACTTCGTCAAGCTGGACTACGGCGTGACCAAGCTCACCAGCCTCATCACCAACAACATGAGCAACGAAGTCCTCTATCAGTACAGCCGCGAGTTGCTCCCCGAGACGCAACAGCCCTTCACTGCCTACACCAAGGCCAACCTCATCGGCAACGGCCCCTCCGTCAATAACTCCCTTCCTGAAGTTGCCATGGACACAGCCGAGGGCTTCAATCTCGGCTCGCCGTACTACTCCTACCGCCTGGCCAACCCCGAAGAGTGGAAGTGGCAGGTAGGAGACGTTTTCTACTGGAACAAGGGCAATCACAGTCTCACATTCGGCGTTGACGAGGTGCACAATTACGACTTCAACAACACCTACGGCGGCGATGGCAATGGCTATTACAGCTACAGCTATGTCGGCAACTACATCAACGATCAGATGAACTTCCTCGAAGGAAAAACTGGCGGTTGCAGCAGCAGTGCCGCCCGCAACACCGTCGGCACTTACGCTTGCTATGGGACTTTTACGCAAACCTTCGGCCCCCATGTCTATGGCATCAGCACCATGGATAGCGGAGCGTTTGCTCAAGACAACTGGAAGCTCAGCCCGCGTCTGACCATGGAGCTCGGCATACGCTGGGATTATGAGGCCTTGCCGCCCGCCGATCCCAATCTCACCACTGCCACCGGCAGCTTCACTCCCTATCCGCAGTTGCTCAACAATCCCAGCGATAAAAAGAACTTTGGCCCACGCGTCGGCTTCTCTTATGACCTCTCTGGCAAAGGCGAGACCATCCTGCGCGGCGGCTATGGCGTCTACTATGGCCGCATCAATAACGGCGAACTGCTCAACATCCGCTTCAGTACCGGCAGCCCCAATGGCCAGTACAACACGGTGTGGAAGGTCAATACTTCCGGCGCCCCCAATCTTCCCAACATCGTAGCCAATGCCGGTGCAGCCACCGCTACGCCGACCTCCAACTACTTGGCCGCCAATCTGCGCAACCCAGAGGTGCAGGAATACGATCTCCAACTCCAGCAAGCCATTGGAAGGAGTACATTCTTCTCATTGAGCTACCTCGGCTCCCAAGGCCGCTTGCTGCCTAACTTCCTTGACGTCAACCTCAATCCCACCCAGACGTTCATCAATGTCACGGTTGCCGATAACAGCAACAACGGACCTCTGGGTCCGAATGGAACCATCATCCAGAACGTTGGGCAATTCACCGGCTACGGCAACACCGCCCTGTTCGGCTCGGTTGCCGGGAACTTCCAGGACATTACGGAGATGATCAGCAACATTAACTCCAACTACAATGCCATGGTCGCCGAAGTGCTCAACCGTTCGCTCCGGAGCGTGCAGTTCGACGTCAACTATACCTGGTCGCATTCTCTGGATTACGGCCAGAACTCTGACACTACCAGTGTTGCGGTCAACAGCTGGTTCAACCCCTACAGCAACGCGCGCCTCAACTACGGCGATTCAAGCTGGAATACGCCTGGCCGCTTCGTTGCCTATGCGCTCTACAGCCTGCCCAACCTCCACACCAATAGCTTGGCCAGGTACGCGACCAACGGCTGGTCAGTGGACGATAGCTTCCAGATGCAGAGCGGTCTGCCCTATACCGTCGGCGTGAGTGGCTTTTTCAGCGCCGGCATTCTGAGCGACTGGAACGGCGGTTCGGGTTCAACCATGATCCCCATGATCGGACCGGACACGCTGCGCTACCCTCGTCATGAGGTCGACGACGCTCGGTTGCAGAAATCAATCGACTTTGAGGAGGGCCGTAGTCTCCAGCTCATGTGCAACGTCTTCAACGTTGCCAACCACCAGAATGTTGACGGCTTGGGCACCACTGCTTACAAGCTTTCATCGACAACCACAGCCGGCGTGACCACCAACTACGCGACCTATCAGGGACAGGGAACATCGAACCCGTCCAACAACACCTACCAGATACCCACCAGCTCCAACAACAGCGGTTTCCTCTACACTCCACGCCAAGTTGAAATCGCTGCCAAGTTCATTTTCTAACCGGCAGTTCACCCGAAGTCACCTGCGGCGGCCTTCGGGCCGCCGCTTTTCTTTTCCGCATAGCAGGGCGCACAGCTTAACCGAGCAGGATCGGACAGACATCTCCCGCTGCACTTCCGCAATTTCATTTCCGCGCACGAATCACGCCTCAGTCTGCTACGATTACTTTTGATCGCATAGAAATCGCTTCGATGTGATCGTTGCCGCGCCCTCCTCGGGTTCGGCCTATCGACAACTTGAATCGCCAGGATGCTCGGGAAGGCGGTGAAATTCCGCCACTGCCCCGCAACTGTGAGCGCACCCGCTTGATACGGCCCTAGATAAAGGCCATATCTGCGGGGAGTTCAGCTCACGCTCTTCGCGTTGAAGAGCGTTCAGGCCACTGGGAACGTCAGCAGTTTCCCGGGAAGGCGAGCTGAGCACGAATTACGCGCAAGTCAGGAGACCGGTCCGTGGCGCACTAACCGCTTTCCGCGTTCCGAGGGGAACGCCAGGAGCTGACGATGCCTGTTCGAGAAATTCTCCGTGGCCGCCTCAAAAGGCTATCGGCCCATCGCGTCGCGGCGCACGTTCTGTGCGCTCTTTTTGTCCTACTTCCCGCCGCAATTCACGCCGCATCCATCCACGGCACGGTCACTGACACCTCTGGCGCGCGCGTCTCCGGCGCCAAAATCGTTCTGGTGAGTAAGCAGAGCGTGGCAGCCACGGCCATTTCTGGTGGCGACGGCAGCTTTGAGCTCACCACCGGCTCAAGCGGACGCTTTTTTCTCGTCGTTTCC
>JASIJX010000008.1 GCA_030049955.1 Acidobacteriaceae bacterium | reverse complement strand
CCCGTGCCCAGCGCGCAGGTCAAGACTTGTATCCTGCTCGCCGGCCTGCAGACCGCCGGCACCACCACGGTTCACGAAGCCATCCGCACGCGCGACCACAGCGAGCTGGCCCTGCGGGCCTTCGGCGCCGAGCTCACGCGCACGGCCACATCTGTCTCCATCGCCGGCCCGCAGAGCCTGCACGCCATCGAGGCCGCCGTCCCCGGCGACATTTCCTCGGCGGCATTCTTCCTCTCGGCCGCCGCCATCTTCCCCGGCTCCAATCTCGTCCTCGACGCCGTTGGCCTCAACCCCACGCGCGCTGCGCTGCTTGACGTGCTCACCACGCTCGGCGCAAAAATCAACGTCCTCAACCTCGAAGAAAAGCACGCCGAACTCGTTGGAATAGTCCAGATCTCCGCGCCCGCAGAAGGCCTCAGCTCCACTGCCATCACCGGCGCAGTAGCCGCACAGCTCATCGACGAACTGCCCGTGCTCGCCGCCATCGGCCCCTACACCAGCGGCGGCATCCGCATCCGCGACGCCAAGGAGCTCCGCGTCAAGGAGTCCGACCGCATCGCGCTGGTTGTGAAAAATCTCCGCGCCATGGGCGCAGAAGTAGCAGAATTCGAGGACGGCCTCGACGTGCCCGGTGGCCAGTCCCTGCACGGCGCCGTTATCGACTCCGGCGGCGATCACCGCATCGCCATGGCCTTCAGCGTAGCCGCCCTCCGCGCCCAAGGAGAAACCACCATCCGCGGCGCCGAGTCTGCAGCAATTAGTTTTCCCGAGTTCTTCGACCTCCTAGACTTGATCGCCGAGCGATAGAACCCAACTGAATCTGCTTAATCGGAATGCTCCCAACCGCAAAATGGGTGCCCAGGCCTCGCTTCTGGGACAAATCACGCGCTTGACAAGACGCGCTTTCATGCATGACGTGTCACCCTACTTCCGCTACGACGGCAGCACCGTTCTTAAATCTCGCTTTCAGCCATCAATATGCGGTTGGCGGCGGAACAAATCTTGGCAACGAAGTAAGCTCCGGGTACCGCTTTGCCAAGGAAGATGCCACCTTTATTCGCCACTCTCCCTTGCTTCGCTTCATCCAGACATCCATCGCCTGTTTAAGAACGGCCATGGCATGTTTAATATCCCAATGATTCATCGCGCAGAGATGCGAAATGACGAGTTCGCCGTAACCGAGTTTGAAGGCGCGACCTGCGTGCGCCACGAGGTCACAATTCGAGCAATGAACCTCAAATCCCAGAAGGGTTGCGACACACAGCTTATCGTCGTATCTCCATTTTTCGTGGCAGGTCATGCGCCCCTTACTCGATCTGCAAACTGAACAGCGATTGTTCGCATCCGCCAGCGCATCGCCGCGAATCTGCTTTTTCCAAACTGCCTTACTACCCAGCATTTTGTGAGCGCTCCTTCCCCATAGTGGTCCAGGCACCAATTCCGGCATGAGCAGTGCTGTTTTCCGACGCTCCATTGCAATATACCTCCAGAAGACCAAGGTGGTCTGGGCATCAATGTAGCAAGAGCACGAAATGGGGCGGTCATACAAGAATGTCACTTGTAAAATCGAGACGGAATGGTGTCGCAGACACAATTGGTTGCTCTACTCCAAGAGCGTGGCTACCACGTAACCGAGCGTCAACTGAGAGACTGGCGGGCCAAGGGGCTGTTGCCGCCGCTCAAGCGTCGTAGCCACGGCCGTGGTTTGGGCGTTCTACGCTACTGGGAGGACAACGAAATAATCCTCTCTCAAGCGATAGCCGTTTGTGACCTGCTTGACAGAAATGGGCGAACAAAGTGGGTACCGTTAGGGCTGTGGTTTGCAGGCTTTGAGGTGAACCTTGTAGCGGTCAGAACGTTATGGCTCGAATCACTCGCCTGTGCCAGAAATGAGTGGATCGGGACCGCCTTCTCGAAAGAGGAATGCGAGGATGCACTCGGTGGGCTATGCCGCCGTCTCGCCAAGGGACTTTCGGATCAACCCTGGGCCAGAAATGCACACCTCCCATGGACGCGCCTAGAGCCGCTTCTCGTCGAAGTATTGAACGCTTTCTTCAATCCGCATCCCGATGCTGAGATTGCCATTGATGAGCAGCTAGTTGGTGCTGTGCGGGCACTGATGTATCACGATCGCGCAGATCGCAAGGGTTCTGAATTCGTCAGCGAACGAGAGTTAGAAAAATGGCTCGACTCCATACGCCGGAATTTCTCTATCACTGCTATGCGCGAAATCATCGCAGTGGCAACGGATAACGATCTCGCAATGGCGCACAATCGATGGCGAACCGTGCGTGAGCTTTTCAAACTGCTCGGTGCCAACGTCTCTGGCGGCGCGCTATCGGACGACTTACGCCAGCTAGGAAGACGGGGCGCATTTCGATTTGGCGGTCTTTGCATATTCGGCCTCCTTCTACTCCATAGGAATGGCAAAGGCCAATTGCTAGATTCCCGTCTTGAAGACGCGAGAACGACTATCCTTGCCCAATTCGCCGAAAGTCCAGCCTCTGAAATCGCGCTGATTTCTTCGCCGTCGTGTCAGGAAGGACCGATACACTAACATCGAATTCATCGGCGGGTGGCCCGTGTCCGCGGAGTGAATTGGGCAAGAGAGATGGGTCTCCCAGGTCCCGAAACCGCGGCACTTGCGCTCTGGTGAGCATACTATTGCCCCGGTGGCGTAGTAGGCTGACTCGCTGCAGGCGGTGTCATCGAAGGCTCTTTCTGCTGCTCAGCCGCATGCACTCCCTGAATCACCGGCGCCGTCGTCACCGTACCGCTCGCCGCATCCTGCATGTTGATGCCATAATGCTGCAGCGTCGCCGCCAGAATCTGATAAAGATTCGCGCGGTCTTTGGCATAAG
>JASIJX010000464.1 GCA_030049955.1 Acidobacteriaceae bacterium | reverse complement strand
TGAAAGACCGGAATCTTCGAGGCGTGGGCCGCCTGCACTTCAGGGTTCCGCGGATTGACAGCGGAGCTGGTGACGACGACCGTGGCGCCCGCAATATTCTCCGCGGTGTGACCTTCGTAGATGACGGCGCCCAGTTGCGCCAGGCGGTCGGTGACCGAACTGCGGCGCAGGTCAGAACCCGAAACTTCGAAGCCCAGGTTCAGCAAGATTTCGGCGATGCCGCTCATGCCGATGCCGCCGATGCCGATGAAGTGCGCGTGCTGTGAGGTTGCGAACATGGGCGTGAAAGTTCAATGTAGCATTGGGCGGACGCCGCTACTCGGGAAGGCTGTAATCAAAGTCGTAGAAGTGCTGGCCGTTTTCGATGCGGATGTTGAATGTGCCGGTGACTCCTTTCAGTTCTCCCGTGCTTGAGCCAGGCACGACAATGATCTGCAATTCAGGGCCATTGGCATCCATAGTGGCAAAATGCTGCATTGCGAAACTGCCGTGCCGGCCCAAGAGCGTGCCGGTCACGACTTCCATTGCAACGTAACCCGCCGCGCCCTGCTTGGGATCACCTCCACCGAGCATCTCCCCTTTGCTCGTTGCCTCAAGATCGCCGTGGATCTGCTTGTCGATGGAATAGCGGTTGACGCCTTCGGCTGGCGGCGAAGGCAAAGGACGGATGTTGACCGAAAATGTGCCGTGAGCCTGGTGAGACATTCTTGCCTCCCTTATTTGATCACCCCACGACCGCTGCGCTCGATGAACTCGACCAGCAGCGCTACGTCTTCGCTATCGATGTTGCGCAGTTGGTCGAGGGCCTGGGTGGTGTTCATTTTGGCGGCGAGGAGCAGCCGGAAGGCCTTTTGCAGCGTCTGCAGCCGCTCGGCGGAGAATCCGCGCCGCTGAAGTCCGATTTTATTGATGCCGAAGGCCTTGTTCTCGCGCCGGACGGAGGTGAGCGAAAAGGGCAGCACGTCCTGGGTGACGATGGTTCCTCCGCCGATGAACGCATGCGTGCCGATGACGCAGTGCTGATGAACCGGGCAGAAGGCGCCGAGGGTCACGAAGTCCTCGATTGTGACGTGGCCGGCGAGCGTGGCGGAGTTAGCGAGAATACAGTGATTGCCGATGCTGCTGTCGTGGCCGACGTGTGCATAGGCCATCAATAAACAATTCGACCCGATGCGGGTGACGCCACCGCCGCCCACCGTGCCGCGGCTCACGGTGACACACTCGCGGATGGTATTGCCATCGCCAATCTCTGTATCGGTGGGCTCGCCTTTGTACTTCAGGTCCTGCGGGGCTACGCCAATGGAGCAGAAGGGATAAAAGGTATTGCGCGCGCCGACGCGGGTGCGTCCGTCGATCACCACATGGGAGACGAGCGTGCAGTCCTCGCCCAGCACAACTTCAGGCCCAATTGTGCAGAATGGGCCGATGGTGCAGGAGGCGGGAATCTTCGCTCCGGAAGCAACGACAGCGCTCGGATGAATACTCACTCTGCCGACTCCACGCTGGCGGCGGCTGGTGTCGCGTCAATTCCCTGCTCCCTTGCTGCCTCGCTCTCTTTATCCCTATATCTCGGCACTACCTGGCAGGTAAGCGTGGCCTCGCAGGCCAGCTTTCCCTCGACCAGCGCGCGGCCCGCCATGCGACCGGCGCGAGGGCGGAACGATAGTACATCCACTTCGATGCGCAACTGGTCGCCAGGAGTAACGGGACGGCGGAACTTGGCTCGTTCGATGCCGGTGAAGACCACCAGCTTGGAGTGCCGGTGCTCGAGCTCATTCATCATAATGATGCCGCCGGCCTGCGCCATGGCTTCAACTACGAGCACCCCGGGCATGATGGGATGACCGGGAAAATGTCCCTGGAAAAACGGCTCGTTGATGGTGACATTCTTGATGGCGACCAGCCGTTTGGCGCGCTCAAACTCCACCACGCGATCGATGAGCAGAAAGGGATAGCGATGGGGAAGGAACTCCAGAATCTCCTGGATATTAAAGGTCATTCTTTCTCCGCGGAGCGGGATTGGATGCGGGACGCTCGTATGGATTATAAACAGCGCGCAGGCAGACGAAACGCTGCATAAGCGCGCATGCCCGGGGAGAATCGTCTCGGGTTCGGACTACTTCTTGGCGACGTGATGAGCGACGTCGTCGGGACTCCAGAAGTCCGGGGAAAGCTGCTGGTTGTACTTCACCTGCGTGATGTAAAACTGCCGGACGAGGTCGCCGTTTTTGAGCCGCGTGATGGTGTAAGGCGTTTGAATGCCGTTGACCAGATGGTAATCGTCGTACTCCTCGGTATCGGTGTTCTTGTCGTGGTAGACGGGGTCGCGGTACTGGAAGACGCGCTGCAGGGGCAGGTGGGTCTGCGCGTCCATGAGGATGGTGATGGCCTCGTTCTCGGGCGAAATGAGCGTCACCTGCTCGGCGAGGTGGCGCTCGGCCAGGTGCTGACCTTCGTAAACAAGTATGGTGTTCGGATTCTTCAGCCAGACCTTAACCGCGGTCTCGATGGAGTGGTCGCGGCGGCGCAGGTAATCATCCACCTGGTCCTGAGGCAGGGCCTTTTTGCCGCGGTAGGTAACTTCCCATCCCTGCCGGCCGAGGAAGAACTCGTCGACGTCACGGTGCTTGGTGACTTCGATCCGGTCGCGGTCGGGCCAGGCGTGGTATTCGAAGACGAGGGTGGTTCCAAGATCGGGCCGACCCTGAAAAAAAGCGGCGATCTGACCTTCGAGCATTTGGTTCTGCATGTCGAGCCACGTCTGACCGCCCAACGCCTGCACCATGGCGTTGAGGGCGGCGCGGGCCTGGTCGGCGTTCTTCTGGGCCTCGTTATCCTGCGCGCGCACCCAGAGCGGGCCAGCCAGCAGCAGAGCTGCCAGAACAGTTACAACTCTCGATTTCGCCATCGTCTCCTCAGAAAAGCTTACAGAATATTGGACGAATGAAGACAGTTTCCGGGATGAGGCAGGACAGGAAAGGCTGCGCCGGACCAGTAGACAGACGTTTCGGCCTGCAGTTCTACGAGCGTTTTCCGGCCATTTCTATCAGATGCATGAAGATGCATGAAGAGCTTAGCCCGCCAGCACTGACCCGCCGTTAACGTTAAGCACTTCGCCGGAGATGAAGCCGGCGAGCGGCGTGCACAGGAAGAGCACCGGTCCGGCGATTTCGCGTGGGCTGGCGACGCGGCCCATGGGGATTCCGGCGGCGATCCGGGCGCCCTGCTCCCGGTTGCCGAGCGCGGGTGCAGACATATCCGTCGCTACCCAGCCGGGCGCTACGCAGTTAACGCGGATGCCGCGGGGCGCGAGCTCGCTCGAAAGACTCTTGGTGAGGCTGATGATTGCTCCTTTAGCGGCGGCATAGTCCGCGTGGAAGGCTTCGCCGCGCTGGCCGGCCGTGGAGCTGATGAGAACGATATGGCCAAGAGGCTCGGCCGGCTGGTGAGGCGATCCCGGATGCCAGGGAGTTCCGGCTGCTTCTGCCTGCCGTTCCATTTGGGCCGCGGCGGCCTGCACAAGGCCGAAGACCGAATCGAGATTTATAGCAATTGTCCGTCGCCATTGGTCGTCGGGCATGCTCGCAATCGGCACGTCTTCCGGCGGCCAGACGCCGTGATTGACGACGAGAATGTCGAGGCGGCCAAATTCGTGGACGGTCTTTTCGACCAGGGCGCGGCCGGCAGCAGGCGAGTCGAGCTCCTGGTGAATGGCGACGCGTTTTCCCGCTCCAGGTTCTTGAACGAGAGCTTCGGCGTGCTGCCGCGCCCGGCGATAGTTAAAAGCGACATGCGCCCCGGCCTCGGCAAACAGACGCACCGTCTCCGCGCCGATGCCACGCGAGCCGCCAGTGATGAGGGCAACCTTGCCTTCCAATTCCAGCGATATTCCAGCCATGCCTTACAAACTACGGTGCGGTGCGATGGGATGTCGAGAGGTAGACCTTGAGCACGACACTGACCATGTCCGCCTTACCTGGTCTCCTTCATCGCCTGGCTCGATCGGCCAACAGCTTTTTCCGCTGCCGGATGAGCCTGGCGCGTTCCTTTTCCGGCAAGGCCAGAACGGCTTTGGTTCTTGGAGGCAATTTGGCAAAGATGAGCACATGGGCCCGGCGCAGTTCGTCTTCGATTTCGCGCGGGCGCAGCGCATCCCAGCGCTCCATGGTCACCCAGAAATTGCGGGCCGCGTATGGAGTGGGCCGCATCCCTTCGATCTCCAGCAGCTCGTGGAATCGCTCGGCGCCGCAGTGGAATGAGAGCACGCCTACGCCCGAGCCATCCAGATCAGTCATGGCGAACATCTTGCCGCCGATATCGCGGTCGCCCACCCAATAGACGAGATGGTGGCCCCAGTTCAGCGTCTCCGCCACATGCGGCAGATTCGTGCAGAAGGCGCGGATACGTTCGTTATCCATCGACCTCGCTGCGAAGTCCCCAACAGGGTTAGAGCGGGACAAGCGAAGATTCGCTTGTCCCGCTTTCGTTCAAGTTTACTGGACGGCGGTCTGCGTCAAGCTGTTTACCGTAAATTGCTGGGTTGTCCCGTCCGTGGTGCTGATTTCGAAGCCATAGCCGAACTGGGTGATCGTGCTACCCGCCGGCAGGCAGTCCGTAGTACCAGTCGAGGTCTTGCATATGTCATTGCCCTCCAGGTACTTGAGCATGGAGTAGATGTCCACGCTCCCGGAGCTCTCGCCAAAATTCTTGCTGCCGGCAGTCGCGTAATACTGCCAGATGAGCTCCGGATTCGACGAGCCAAAGGTGCCGTTTTGACATAGGTTCCAGTACGTTACCGGGACGCCGTTCGACCCGCCGAATTGGACGTCGGTGGCGATGACGGTGGTCCAGTCTGTACACACGTCCGTGTTGATGTTCTGGTGCTGGATCATTATCTCGCTGGCCCAATCGTTGAACCACAAGTCGTAGCCAATATCGCTGACGGTACCCGTCGACGCACTGGGGGCCGACTCCGAGAATGACCCCACGATTTCACTGAAGCTGTCCAGCGTCGGGTTCGGATCGGAAGTCTGTCCGTCCTCGTAGTACTGAATAGCTGCGCTGGGGTAAGAGTGGATAGCTCCCGAGGTGTCCGTTGGGAAGTTGGCTTCTATATACCAGTCACCAGGGCTCGTTGTGTACATGTCCTGAGTCCATGTTGAAGGCGGATTCCACACGTCGTTTTGCGTGATTTCCCCCCAGGTAGTCGGGCTGAGCGACGTGTCGTAATACAAGCCGCTCGTCGGGCAGATGCTATCTGCGCCGGTTATTTCGCACACCGATCCCGATGACACGGTAAACGCGACCGTATAGCTTTGCGGCGAGTTGCTTGCTCCCGAGCTCGAGACATTCACCGTCGCGTTGTAGGTTCCGGCCGCGAGGCTCCCGGTAGTTGGCTGGGTGGAGCACGTATACGGGGCCGAGCTGCCCGTGCAGCTCACACTGAGCCAGCCGCTTCCGCTGTTGTAGGTGATCGAGGTCGTGGGAGACGCCAGCGTGCCGCCACCGGAGTTGCTCACGGTCACATCCTGCGCAGCCGGGTTCGATCCTCCCGCCGTTGCGCTAAAGCTGAGGCTGGTTGGGGAAAGCGAGATGGCCGGCGACGACTCCGGATTCACAGTAAACGCAACCGTATAGCTCTGCGGCGAGTTGGTCGCTCCCGAACTGGAGACGTTCACCGTCGCATTGTAGGTTCCGGCCGCGAGGCTCCCGGTAGTTGGCTGAGTGGAGCACGTATAGGGGGCCGAGCTGCCCGTGCAGTTCACGCTGAGCCAGCCGCTTCCCTGGCTG
>JASIJX010000463.1 GCA_030049955.1 Acidobacteriaceae bacterium | reverse complement strand
TAGGCAAAACCGATGCGCGGAGCAAAGTCGTCCTTGGGCTGGTTGATAGGCCCTACCTGGGGATCGACTGCAGCATAGGATGGCGGCGGGGGTTGGGTAAACGTTGAATATTCATAACGAATGCCGAGATTCAGGAGCAGCGCGCGCGTAATTTGATATTGGTCCTGCGCAAAGAAGTCGTAGTCGCGGATTGTGATGCTGGTGAGCGGCTTGCCTAGCGACTGCGAATAGCCAGACCAGTGCTTACCTGCCGGCGGCGGATTGGGATCGGTAGACGGGTTGGGATCAAAATCGTAGGCGAAGTTGGTGAAGTTCGTATAGGTGTAGGTGCCGGGACCATTAAAAATGTCATTTTCAATGCTACGCAGATAGGCAAGGTCCGCGCCGAACTTGAGTTGGTTTTTACCCGCGGTTTTCGAAAAGTTATCCGACAAGTCAAAGCGTTTCTCCGTCGGTTGCACGTTAGGGATCTGGTTTCCCCCGGTGGCGCCCAGGTCAGCCTGACCGGCTACGGTCAGCGCCGAGAGCAATCCGTCAGGTGGCAGCAGATCTGCGGCCAGCCCCTGTTCGCGGCGATCGACGTTAAAACCGAAGCGCAACTCATTCACCGAAGTTCCTGACAGCAAATACGTATTCGACAGCAGAGCGTTGCGGACGTGCGTGCTCTGATTGAAGTTGGCGCCGACTGCGCTTCCGTTGGTGGGAGCGACCGCAGTAACGCCTCCGTGGACCGAGGAAAAATTCACTAAGTTGAAGTTGGCTGCATAACTGTTCCTGTCGCTTGGGCGGTAGTCAAGCTTTACGAAACCGCCGTTCTGCTGGAGCGCACGGTTCATGCTGCGGAAAAAGCGATTGATGTAACCCTGCACCGCGGCACACTGGGCAGCCGTCGCATTGCACGCGCCGGGAAGCAGCGTTCCGCCCGAGGTAAGAATTGACGAGTTAATGATCGAACTGATCATTGGGTAGTTACGAATCGTGCCCTCGTAGCTGGAAAAGAAGAACAGCTTGTTTTTCTTGACAGGCCCACCCACTGTGCCGCCGAACTGGTGGCGATATTCGGGGGCGTTGTAAGGCTGGCCATTGAGCTTTGAGAATAGATCGATTGCATTGAGAGTGCGATTGCGGAAGTACCAGAAGGCGGTTCCATGGAATTGATCTGTGCCGCTCTTGGTCAGAGTATTCACCACGCCGCCAGAGCCACGCCCGAATTCAGCCGAATAGCCCAGTTCCTCGGTGCGGAACTCCTGCACCGCATCCATGCTGATATTGGAGAGCATGGCGATCGTGCTGCTGCCACCGCCGGCGTTGGCTACAAACCACTGGTTGGTGATGTCCACGCCATCTTGCAGGAACAGGTTGCCGTTGGGAATGCCGTGGAAACTCACATCGCCGTTGGTGCCGTCACGCGCCACGCCGGGCGTAAGCAGGACGAACTGGTCAACGCGGCGGCCATTGATGGGTAAGTTGGAGATTTGCGCTTGGTTCACGAGAGCCGAAACTTCCGTTTTGCTGGTGTCGATGATCGGCTCCGTATCGGCAGAAACCGTTACCGAACTTGACGTAGATGAGATCACCATGCGAACGGGAACACTGACCTGCTCACCCACGTGCACCACGATGCCGGTCGTAGTGGAGGTCGCGAACCCGGGAGCCTTAACCACCACCGAGTAATTCGGAGCAGGCGGAAGCGAGGGGGCGAAAAAAATGCCGGCCTTAGTTGTGGTGGTTTGACGATTGATGCCAAGATCGGCGTTGACGATCTGCACCATCGCATCGGGAACCACGGATCCGGAGGAATCTGTCACGGTGCCGCTCACAGCGCCCAATCCGGCAAGAGATTGCGCCAAGGAGTCGCGGGATACAAAAAAAGCCCAGGCAAACAGGAAGACGAAAATGGCAGTGATACGCCACTTTGCAACCCCTGGGCGGTGCAATTTGGTTCTCTTCATCATGATGCATGACCTCGCAATTGAAATTTTGGAAAGCGCCCCGGAGTTCTGCAAAGCTGCCTTATCTGTATCTGCGTTCCGACGCCCATGTCGCGGTTTCCGTTGAACAGGCGAAATGGCATTGAAAGAGTTCGATACCGTCTCGTTGGCGCTGCTCATTTGAGTGGGACATTACTGGCCCTACGAGACTGCGAGCAAGGGAATTTTCGGAGAATTCTCTGGTAAACTGTCGATTTTCCCTGTAAAATCAGCCGCGTAATTTCCACGAAGGCAAATGTTTTCAGCAGATTTTCTCCAGGAGTTTAGCTATTGAGTTTAAAGGACTTGAATCTACCTTGTTACAAGAAACTCTCACTGCGAGTCCTGTAAACATTTCGCCTGAGGCGCGAGCGTCTCTCGATCGGCTTCTTTCGAGTGAATCGATCAGTCGCGCGCCGCGGCTTCGCGCCGTGCTGAAGTTCTTGATAGACGCTTTAATTGACGGAAGAGCGGACACTATCAATGAACAGACTATTGGCCAGGCCGTCTTCGGCCGCCCCCAGGGCTATAATCCGGGCGAGGACAATATCGTTCGGGTCACGATGCGGCATTTGCGCGCCCGTATCGAGGAGTTCTACCATTCCGAAGGTCGCGATGAGAAGTACCTCCTCAGCATTCCGAAAGGTAAATATATCCCGGCGCTGCTTTTCCGGCAGCCGGAAAAGCCTTCGGGGTTTCCGGCCCTTAAACAGCCAGCTGCTGCCGAACGCTCAGAGCAGCCGCTTACCCCGTCTACCCCGACCGCTGCCGCATGGTCACGCACACTCGTTGTAGCACTCCCCTGGATTCTGATGTTTCTACTCGTAGCCGCGATGTGCGTTCAGGCATTTCGCGCTCATGCGCCGGCCGCTGGCAACTCTGCTCAACAGCAGCACGGCCTACTTTCTCTGCTCCTGACAAACGGCAAGCAAACAACATTGGTAGTCACGGACGCAAATCTTCAGGCATATCGGATGATATTCAGGAAGACGGTTTCACTGGCTGCTTATATCGATGGTTCTTACGAGCAACCGGCTTCCGGTGCCCATCGAGGTTCTGTGGCCGATGGAGCGTGGCAATACGTGAGCTCATCGCCACATTCCGATTTGACAAGCAGCGTCATCGCAACGGAAATGGAAGCCGCTGTAGCCCCCCTGACGATCAGGATCAAATATCCTCGAGATCTAAGCATCCGGGATTTTCAGCATGATAATTACATTCTGCTGGGAGAGCCGTGGATCGATCCATGGGGACAGCTATACGAAAATCGATTGAATTTCCGGGTTTTGCCTTTAAAGGACGATCCCGCGCGCGCAGAGATCCACAACACCAATCGGCTTCCATCTGAACCGGCTGATTTTATTCCCCACCAGCAGGACAATCTCTCCGTAAATTATGTTCGCGTCGCATTGCTGAGGAACTTTAGCAACGATGGCTACATCGTCCTGCTTGGCGCCACCAGTGAGGAAGCACTGGAGGCGGGAGGAGGGTTTCTCATCAATCAACAGCAAATGCAGGATCTAACGCGGCATTTTAACGTCACGTCTCCTGCGCAACTGCCACCCCTTGAAGTTGTGCTTGAGGTCGAATGCCTCCGGTCCCTTCCCGAGCATCTCCGCATACTGGCTGAGCGCAATATAAGACCCCAATGAAGAAACTTGACTCCGACTGATATGGCGTACGCCCCGGAACTGAATACACATCCGCGAAGATCATCCACCGCGATCTCGTCGTTGATCATCTTCCCGATCTGGATTATGTGACTCTCAAGGCGATATCGACGGAGGACTAAGAATCGGCGAGACTCTCGAGAGGAAGTTACATATAAACTGCTCGCGTCAGATCTTTTGGTCATTGCAACTCCAACGTGGAATTTTGGTATCCCTTCCTCGCTGAAAGCATGGATTGATCTGGTCGTTCGCCCTGGCCAGGACTTTTTCATACACAAAAGAAGGTGTATTGGGGCTCGCGACAAAGTAGTCGTCGGCCTGCTGGACAACGTTGTAGAAGTTCTGACACGATGTCGGTGATACGCTGCGCCTAGGCCAGCTATTTTGCGGAGACAATGCTGAAGCCAATGTGCCGGATGAGTCCCGGGTTCTTGAGTTCGGCAAGTACCGTGAACGGCTCTTCGAAAGGATCGTCCTCCGGCCCGCTCAGCCGCCGATGCCGAGATTAACGATGTAGAGCGCGTCGAATCCGAGGTTCCGCAGAGTGTCGTGCGCGGCATCGATGACTTCTTGGCTCGAGCGTGCGTGGATCCGGGAATCCCAGCGCTGATCATCTCACCCAAAGGTTGCGTATGGTTGTCAATCCATAGTATGTCCTCCAATTGGA
>JASIJX010000462.1 GCA_030049955.1 Acidobacteriaceae bacterium | reverse complement strand
TGTTGCACGGAGTGCGTGCCGTCGAAGACCACCGGCGCCAGTTTACGCATGTAGGGCAGGGAACGGAAATCGACAACGAGGTTGTTATAGCCAAAGGTCGCGCCGCGCTCGGTGAGGAACAGTCGATCGTTGCCGGTCGAGCGAACTTTTTCTGCAGGGTACTGCATGTCCCAGGGCGCAACAAATTGGCCTTTCTTGATGTTCACGGCGCGCCCCGTTTTGCCGGCGGCAACCAGCAGATCTGTCTGGCGGCAAAGGAACGCGGGAATCTGCAGCACATCGACGGCCTCGGCAGCTATTTCGCAGTGCGCCGGCTCGTGCACGTCGGTGAGCACCGGCAATCCGGTTTCGCGTGCAATCTTGCCCAGGATGCGCGTGCCTTCGATGAGCCCGGGGCCGCGAAAGCTCTTCACGCTGGTGCGATTTGCCTTGTCGTAGCTGGCCTTGAAAATGTAAGGAACGCCCAGATCGGCCGTGATGCGCTGGATGGATTCGGCCATCTTGTGCGCGTGATACTCGCTTTCAATAACACACGGCCCGGCGATAAGCAACAACTGGCCGGCGCCCACCTGCACCGGCCCGATTTCAAAGGAATGGCTCACGAGGGCGATTGTACGTCATAGCCCCAGTGCTTTATCACGCGCCGGTAGAGCAGCGTGACGGCACGCTTCCTCATGGGCTCAAGCTCTTCCCGTTTCTGTGGACGCTGAACGTACGGGCTAACGTCCGTACTCTTCAAATTCGAACTGGTCTCGTTCTCTACCCCGCGTACTTGCGCGACCACTCCCACAGCGCGCGATCGAGCGTGCGCAGCGGCGTGGGCGCAGGCAGTTCACTCTGCGGCCTGACCACATTGCTCTCGGCCAGCCGCTTGCAAAAGGCCACATACTCCTCGTAGAAGCGCACATCCTGCCGCGCGTAGCCCAGGGCTTCGAGCGCGCGGAAGTCCAGCACCGTATACCGCTCTGGAAAAATGGCCGCCAGAATTGCCGACGCCACCGAAATATCAACTCCGTGCAGCTCAAGCAGCGCCTTCACGGCGGTGTCTGTTGAGCTCTCCTGAGACGCCGCCGCAGCCAGCGCCATGCGGATCTTTTCATTGCTATTGCCGATCAGATACTGAACCGCGCGCTCGGATTTCCAGCGCACGATCGCTTCCAGATTCGCCAGCGTGTAATCGCCATTGCGAATCGCTTCCCCGGCATCGAAGGCCGCTTTTTCAAGCTCGCGGTCTCTCTCAGCGGAGGTCCGCCAGTACTCCTCAGCCAGCTGCTGTAGGTCGCCTTCTTCCGGCTGCAGCTGAAAATAAGCCACCATCTTTTGTCCTTCCTTTCAGCACAAAACAGAGACACGATATGTCCCGGAAAATATGCTTGTCAACACCCCAAAGGGCTAGTTACCAGTGCATTTTTTGAGGCCCCATTGGCTGTGCAATTGCCTTGCCAAAACAGCGCCACCGGGACGGATTCGCGGGCCAGATCCGCGCGCCCGGGCAGCGCTTGCCGCCCGCCGCGGCCATAACCAGAATAAGCGTCGGCAATCTGCCGATAAATTAAAGCAGTGTAAAGGGTTAAATAAGATTTCCCGGCTTACCGCAGCGCCCCGTTCAGATAGTAAAATGGAAACATAGCCTGCGGATCCGGCCCAGCCTTTTCCGGAGTTTCTTGCCGCTCTTCTGCGGGCGCACAAAAATATGGCAGACGAACAGAATCCTCAGCTCCCCCTCGATGGAGGTACGCCTCCCGGCTCCAACCTCATTCCCATCAACATCGAGGAGGAGATGCGCCGCTCCTATCTCGACTACTCGATGAGCGTCATCATCGGGCGCGCTCTGCCCGATGCGCGCGATGGCCTTAAGCCCGTGCATCGCCGCGTGCTTTACGCCATGAGCGAGATGGGCCTGGAGCATAACAAGAAGTACACCAAGTGCGCCAAGGTCGTAGGCCAGGCGATGGGCGTCTACCATCCGCACGGCGACTCGGCCATCTACGACACGCTGGTGCGCATGGCGCAACCATTCACGCTGCGCTACCCGCTCGTGGACGGTCAAGGCAACTTCGGTTCGGTCGATGGCGACCCGCCGGCGGCCATGCGTTACACCGAGTGCCGCATGGAGCGGCTGACCGGCGAGCTGCTCGCCGATATCGAGATGGAGACGGTTGATTTCGTCCCCAACTACGACGAATCCACGCTCGAGCCTTCGGTTTTGCCAACGCGTTTTCCCAACCTCATCGTCAACGGCTCAAGCGGCATCGCCGTGGGCATGGCGACGAACATTCCGCCGCACAATTTGACCGAGGTGGTTAACGCAGCGATAGAACTGGTGAACAACCCCAATGCCGGCCTGGCCGCAGTGCTCAAACATGTGCAAGGGCCGGATTTTCCCACCGGCGGTTATCTCTACGGCAAAGGCGGCATTGCGCAGGCATACAAGACCGGCCGCGGCCGCTTTATGATGCGCGCCAAGGTGGCGACCGAGAACCTGGGCAAGGACCGTCAGGCCATCATCGTCACCGAGATTCCGTACCAGGTGAACAAGTCGAAACTTATTGAGCGCATCGCCGATCTGACCAACGAAAAGATCATTGACGATATCGGCGACGTGCGCGACGAGAGCGACCGCGACGGCATGCGCATCGTAATCGAGCTAAAGCGCGGCGCTCAGCCGGAGATCATTCTCAACCAGCTTTACAAGCACACGCAGATGCAGGAGAGCTTCTCGATGATCTTCCTCGCTGTCCTCAATGGGCAGCCGCGGGAACTGGGGCTCGATGGCGCCATTCGCGCCTTCATCGATCACCGCATCGACGTGGTGCAGCGCCGCACAGTGTTCCTGCTGCGCAAGGCGCGCGAGCGCGAGCATATCTTGGAAGGTCTCAAGATCGCGCTCGACAACCTCGATCAGGTCATCAAGATCATTCGTGGATCGAACTCGCGCGCCGAGGCTCGCGAGAACCTGTATGCATGGGGCAAGGGCAAGGACATCGATATCAAGCTCGACCGCGAGCTGATGCGCAACGAAGAGCGCGGCCTGACGCTTCGCCAGATCGACGCAATCCTCGAGCTGCAGCTCTACCGCCTCACGCAGCTCTCGATTGATGAAATTCTCAACGAGCTGAAGGAGATCCGCCGCAAGATCGCCGAGTACGAGGAGATTCTGGCGAGCGACGCCAAGCTGCGCGCGGTAATCGTCAAGGAGCTTGAGGAAGTGCGCGACAAGTATGGCGACGCGCGCCGCACGCAGATCATCGACGAAAGCGCCGAGCTTCAGCTTGAGGACCTCATCGCCGATGAGCAGGTGGCCGTCACAGTCAGCCACCAGGGCTATCTGAAGCGCACGCCCATCAGCACGTATCGCCAGCAGCGCCGCGGAGGAACCGGGCGGACGGGCATGAAGACGCGCGAGGAGGATTTCGTCTCGCAGCTCATCATCGACTCCACGCACGCCTACCTGCTCTGCTTCACCAATACCGGCCGCGTGTACTGGCTCAAGGTCTACGAGATTCCCGACGTAAGCGCGGCAGGCAAAGGCAAATCCATCCAGAGCCTGCTCGACCTGCAGACCGGCGAAAAGGTCTGTGCCATTATGGGCGTCCGCGATCTGGAGGAAGAGGGCAAGTACGTCTTCTTCGCCACGCAAAAAGGCACAGTGAAGAAAACCCCGCTCAAGGACTTCTCCAACGTGATGGCGCGCGGCATTATCGCCATCGGCATCGACTCCAACGATGAGCTGGTGGCGGCGCGCATCACCGACGGCTCGCAGATCGTCTTCCTGGCCACGCACATGGGCCTCGCCATCCGCTTTGAAGAGAGCGATGTGCGCTCCATGGGCCGTCCCGCTTACGGCGTGCGCGGCATCAATCTCATCAAGAACGACTACGTCGTCGGCGTAGCCGTAACGCCCAAGGAGCATGCGCCGGGCGCCTATCGCATCCTCTCGGTCACCGAGAATGGATTCGGCAAGCGCACCGATGTCGAGGAGTACCCTCTGCAGGGGCGCGGCGGCAAGGGCGTCAAGAACCTCTCCGTCACCGAGCGCGTGGGTCGCGTGAACACCATTCAACTCGTCGACGACACGTCGGAGCTGATGGTGATCAGCCAGTTCGGCAAGATCATCCGCATCGACACCAAGCAGGTGCGCGAGGCGGGCCGCGCCACGCAGGGCGTGCGCCTGTTGAGCCTCGAAGACGGCGACAAAGTGGCGGCCGCGGTCATCATCCCGCCCGAAGAGCTCAATGGCAACGGCGAAGGCGAGCAGGGGACGCTGCTGCAGTAGGATGGACGAAGGATAGCTGGAGCGATTCGAATGGACAAGACCCTCCGCCGTGTGACTGATTTTGAAGAAGAGCAAGCGGCAACCTATCGCTACTGGCAAAGCTTGCCAATTGGTGACCGGCTTGTTGCCATCTCCGAACTTAGCCAGGAAGCTTATGCCTTTGCGGCAGCCTTCAAAGGAGCACCGGCTCATGATGAGCAAGGACCATCGGGAGATCCTGCAAGCGTTCAACGCACACGGCGTTAAGTATCTGGTCGTCGGCGGCTTTGCGTTCGGCGCCTACTCCGAGCCACGCACAACGAAAGATATCGATCTGTGGATTCGCACCGATGGCGAGAATGCGAAAGCTGTTTTT
>JASIJX010000461.1 GCA_030049955.1 Acidobacteriaceae bacterium | reverse complement strand
GGCGCCGTCGGCGTCGTCTTCGCCAACATCCTCACGCGCGTGCTGCTGCACCGCATGGAGATCGGCTTCCACATCGCCTGGGTCGCCACAATCGTTGCGCTGGCCGGCACAGCCGTTCTTGCCACAGCCACGGGATGGGTCGCCAGCTATCGCATCCTCGGTCTGCGCCCGCTCGAAGTCCTGCGCGAAGAGTAAAGCAGGGAGCAAGGCAGCAAGGGAGCAAACAACGTGCCTTGCGGTTCCTCGCTCCCTCGCTAACTTGCTCCCTGCCTCTCAGAACTCCTCTCCCGTCGCTTCCACTTCCGGCAGCACGTCGTCTGGGCGCGCCACCCACACATACATCGTCGGCAGCAGGAAGATGCTCATCGCCAGGTTGGCAATCAGTCCGCCGACGATCACGATCGCAAACGGCCGCTGCGAGTCCGAGCCGATGGCATGAGAGACCGCTGCCGGCAACAATCCGAGCGTTGCTACAAGCATCGTCATCATGATCGGCCGCAGCCGCAGCACAGCGCCTTCCACGGCAGCATCCTCGACAGACAATCCACGCACGCGCAACTGGTTGATGTACTCGAGCATGATCACGCCCGTCTGCACCGAAACGCCGAACAGCGCCAGGAATCCAACCTCCGACGACACGCTGAAGTTGGTTCCCGTGAGCAGCAGCACCAGCAGGCCGCCGATGCTGGCCATCGCCACCGTGGCCAGAATCAGCAGCGCCCACTTGAACGAGCGGTACATGGTGTACAGGATGATGAAGATGAGCAGCACCGTGAGCGGCACGATGATGGCCATGCGCGCCTCGGCGCGTACCTCGCTCTGGTACTCGCCCTCCCAGCCCAGGTGGTAGCCGCGCGGCAGCTTTACCTGCTGGTTTACTTTTTGGATTGCCTCGCGCACTGCGTCGCCCAGCGCGCGGTCGCGCACGCTGTACTTGATGGCAACGTAGCGCTCGTTATTTTCGCGGTAAATCTCCGAGCCCTCATCGGCCTCGCGGATGTTGCTCAGTTGCGCCAGAGAAACCCGCTCGCCCGTCGGCGCGAGCAGGCGGATGTTCTCGATTGCCTCGCGCGTGTCGCGATACTTTGACAGGTAGCGCAGCGTCAGGTTGTACACCTCTTCGCCCTTGTACACCTGGCTCACCGCGTTGCCGCCCACGGCTGTCTGGATCGCGTTCTGCACATCGGCCACATTGATGCCCCAGCGCGCGGCTTTGGCGCGATCCACGGTGATATCGAGATCGGGCTGGCCGGTTACCTGGAAGACGCCCAGATCTGTAATTCCACGCACGCGGCTCATCACCCCGGCAATCTGGTCGGCTAGGTCTTCGAGCGTGTGCAGGTCGCTGCCGTACACCTTCGTCGCCAGCTCGCCCTTTACGCCGCTCACCGCCTCTTCCATGTTGTCTTCAATCGGCTGCGAGAATCCCCAGATTACGCCGGGAAATTTCTTCTCGAGCTGTGTCTGCATGGATGCGATCAGATCGTCCTTGTTCTGGTGAAAGATGGGCCGCCACTGCTCTTTCGGTTTCAACCCCACGTAGTACTCGGTGTTGAAGAAACCCGTGTGGTCGGTGCCGTCGTCGGGTCGGCCCGTTTGGCTCGTGCACTCGGTTGTCTCGGGATACGAGCACAGCAGCACGCGCGCGGCGTTGGCTACGCGCACGCTTTCATCCGGCCCGGCGCTCTGTTCCAGCGTCCCGCGCACCCACATGGCGCCTTCGTCCAGGTGCGGCAAAAACTCCGACCCGATCACTCCACTGAAGGCCAGGAAAGCCGCCAATATGAGCGCCGCCACGCCGCCCGTGAGCATAATGCGGTGATGATGAATGGCCCACGTTACGCCGCGCCGGTAGCGCGCGCGCAGGAACTCCATGAGCGGGTTCTTCCATTCGTGCGCGCCATTGCGGAAAGCGAAGCTGCTGAGAACCGGCGCCAGGATGATGGAAAACGTCAACGCGCCCAACAGCGCAAAGGCCACCGTCCACGCCATTGGCCGGAACAGCCGGCCCTCCACCGCCTGCAGCGTGAAGATGGGCAGATACGCCGTGATGATGATGGCGATGGCGTAGAACACCGGCCGCTGCACCTCGTGCGCGGCCTCGCTGATGCGCTCAAAACTGGTGCGCCCGTTTTCTTCCGGACGCGCCATGTGCCGCACAATGTTCTCCACCATCACCACCGCGCCATCCACCACCATGCCGAAGTCCAGCGCGCCCAGAGAGAGCAAATTCGCCGGCACATGCTTCAGGTCGAGGCAGATGGCCGCGAACAGCAGCGAGAAGGGAATCGTCATCGCCACGATCATGGCGCCGCGCACGTTGCCGAGGAACAGAAACAGAATGATCGCAACCAGGATCATTCCCTCGGTAAGGTTGTGCAGCACCGTGTGCGTAGTGAATTTGAGCAGCTCGCTGCGATCGATGAACGGCACCAGCTTTACGCCCTTGGGCAGAATCTGGTCATTGAGCTGCTTCACCTTCGCGTGAATGCCCTCGAGCGTGGGCTGCGCATCCGCGCCCTTCTGCAGAGCTGCGATGCCCGAAACCACGTCGTCGTTATCGATCAGCCGCCCATGGTCATCGCGATACGTATCGCCAAACTGCCCGAGCCGGATCATCGGCCCTTGCTCCACAACGCCGATGTCCTTTACCCGCAGCGCTGTGCCGTTCTTGTTGGTAATGACGGTATTCTCAATGTCGGCCAGGTCCTCTACCTGCCCCACCTCGCGCACATTGATCTGCTGGTTGCCGGCCTGAATAAAGCTGCCGCCGCCGTTCGCGTTGTTATTGGCAAGCTGCTGCGCCACCTGCGTAATGCTCAGCCCGTAGGAGACCAGCTTGTCCGGATCGAGCCGAACCTGGTACTCGCGCGTCGGCCCGCCAAATGGGTTGATGTCCACTACTCCGGGAACCGACTTGAGATTCTTCTCCACCACGAAGGTCTCAAGCGTCTTCAGGTTCATCACATCGTACTCGGGGTTCGAACTGCGCAGCGTGTAGAAATAAATCTGTCCCACCGGGCTCCAGTCGGTGCCCATCTGCGGGACTACGCCGTTAGGCAGCGTCACCTGCGAGAGCCGTTCGAGCACGCGCTCGCGGTTCTCAAAGTTGGTGGTGTCTTCGCCAAACACCAGCTCTACCGTCGACAGGCCGAAGATGGACCACGAGCGCACATGCGCCACGCCGGGAATGCCGTTCATGGCGATCTCGATCGGGATCGTCACCTGCTGTTCGATCTGCTCGGCAGAGATGCCCGGCCACTGCGCGATCACATCAACGTAGTTGTTTGCAACATCGGGGTAAGCCTCGACCGGCAGGTTGTGGAACGACACAATGCCCCACGCGAAGAGCAGAATGCCGATCGCCAGCACCAGAACGCGGTTCTGAAGCGAGAAATCGACGAGCTTCTTGATCATTGCGCCTCCACCGTCGCTTCCAGAGCAACCACGTCGCGAACCACCTGTTGCCCCGGCGCAATGCCAGAGAGAATTACCTGCCGGTCGCCGGGCAGCATGTCGCCGCCGTTCACCTCAACGCGGCGGAACTGCTTGCCGCCCGCAGGAACAAATACCCAGTCGCGGTCATGCAGGTGCAGAATCGCGCTCGACGGCACCACTGCATGAGGAATGGCGTTGCGCCCGGTCAGCGTGGCCGTCACAAACATGCCCAGCCGCAGAAGGTTGTCGGGATTGGTCACCTCGATGCGAATCTTGGCCGTGCGGAGGTTGGGATCGAGCACCGGCCCGATGTCGCTAACGCGGCCCGTCAGCGGATGGTCAGGGTAGGCGTTGATCACAATCTTCGCTTCCTGGCCCAGGTGCACCTTCGACAGATCGTTTTCATACACGTCGCACAGGATCCAGACGTTGCTCAGGTCGGCGATAGTGAAGGCCGTCGCCGAGCCCGACAGGTTGACGCCGGCCGCGGCTGCGTTAGTCACGTTCTGGGCGATGATCACGCCGGAAGTCGGCGCGTAGACGTTGACGATGTTCGTCGGATGCGCCTTGTCCACGCCCAGGACCTTCAACTGCTCCTCGGCGGCGACAAGATCGGCCTTGGCATCGTTCTCCGCGTCTTCGGCCTGCTCCAGCATGGCCTGGGAAATGGCGCCGTGCTTGAACAGATCCTGTGCGCGGATGAGCGCCTTGTTATTCATCTGCTCGTCGTTCACGGCCTTGAGATACGTGTCGTAGGCGCTGGTCACGTCCGCGCTTTGCACGGTCATCAGCAACTGACCCTTCTTAACGTTGTCATCGAGCCGCGCCTTGATATCGACAACGCGGCCGTTGGCCAACGAGATTACAGGGATTTCGCGCGAGACATCGGGATTGACCGTACCGGTAACGCTCAGCGTCTCCGGTTGGTCCACGCGCTCGGCCGCAATCAGCGGGTACTGCTCGGGGTGGTCGATGTTGACAATGCTCGCGTTGCCCGTCTCGATCGGCTGCTGTGCTTGCACTTCGCCGCTCGCCGGGTCAAACTTCTTCTGGCAGCCGGAAACAACAAGAACGGCAGCCATGCCAAGAATTGTTCCAAAGCAAGAAAAGAGCTTCATGGATTCACCTCGCCTCCGACAGCAAGATCAAGTTGCGCTACCGAAGTAAGGTAAGCGCCGATCAGTTGTGCGTATGCCAGTTGCACCTGGCGGTAATCGCTCTGCGCGTTCAGAAAGTCCATGAGCGAGGCCCCACCGTGCTCATAGGAGTAGGTCACTGTATCGCGCACGCGTGTGGCCTGCGCCTTGTACTTGTCGCGGTATGGCTTTAGCAGGGCGATGTTGCTTTCCACTTCGGCGTAGGCCGAGTCCACGTCACTAAAGACCTGCGCGCGCGCGGCCTCGCTCGCCTGCTGGCTGCGATCGATGTCGATCAGCGTGCGCTTCTTTTCGCCCTGGTTGCGGTCGAAGACGCGCAGCGGCACGCTCACGCTCAGGCCCAGCGTCTGGTCCGCATTGGGATTGTTGGTCGAGGCGTTCCACGTGTACCAGGCGCCGAACGTCGGGTCGGTCGAGCCGTTGGCCTCGGCCAGCTTGTGGTTGGTCTGCGATTGCTCGAGGGTCTGCAGCGCCGCGCGCAGGTCGGGCCGCGAATCCAGCGCCATCTGGCGGAAGTCGTCCAGCGGCTTAAGTTCCTCGGAGAAATCGAACGGCCCGGTCACGTCGAATTGCTCGACCGGCGTGCGGTCGTCGAGAAGCTGCAAAAGCTGAATCTTCGCCGTACGCAGGTTTACGATTGCGGTTTGAATCTCCACCTCGTACTGCACGCGCAGCAACTCGATGCGATCCAGGTCGATCTGCGCGATGTCGCCGGCCTTGAAGCGGTCGCGGCTGATCTCGATGATGTGGTCGTAATAGGCGAGATCGGCCTTGGCCAGTTCCAGCACCGCTTCGGCCTGGAGCGTGTTGACAAAGGCCGAGCGCAGCGTGAACTCCATGGTGCGCTTTAGGTCCTCGTGCTGCGACGCGGTGATTTGTGTGCCTTCCTGCGCGCTTTTCAGGCGCAACTCACGCTTGTGGTCGCGTTCGTGCAAATAGCTGAAGCTGGGGACCACAAAGGTACCGGCCAGCGGCTCCCAGACTCCGTTGTCGGGCGCAATCTGCGTGCCGTCGGCGGTTGCCGAGAACTGCGGATTAGGCCGCAGAAACGCCGTAATCTCCTCGGCTTTCATCTCGTCCACGTTGTCGGCGTCGGCCTTCAGCGCGGGGTTGTTGGCTTCGAAGCGTGCCTTCACCTGGTCCCAGGTGAGAGCCTGTTGCGCGCGGGCGAAAGACGGCGCGAACGCGACGCAGAGCACAACTGCCGCCGCAGAAAGAAGTGGGATGATCTGCTTCATATGCAACCTTGCGCCGCGCGCTGCGCGGCCTACACAGGGGAAGGGGAATCCTAGATGGAGTAGACGAAAAAACGGAGCGATCAGAGCGAGACAGGCGGGGGACGATTGCCGATTTCCGTTAGAAGGGGACGGCTCTCCGAGCGAGGCGCCAATTCGCTGGCGACTGCGAATTGCGGGGCGCCCGGCGAGAAATCGGCCGGCAACGACGGAATGGCTGCGACGACTGAAGGCAGAATGGAGTGCGGGCTGACGACTACATGGTTTCGCCGGACCGACGTGTCGATCTCGGCCGGGTTGTTGACGGACTGAAGATCGTCGCTGACCGAGATCACGGGAAAAAGGATGGCGAGCAGCACGGCGAGCGCGATGACTTGTGTGCGCCGGCTGGCGCCCTCGCGCGGACCATGGCGCAGCCAAAGGCCGATCATGACGGCGGCCAGCACCGCCCATCCCAGGTTGAGGACCAGTTCCATTCCTTGCATCGATTCTATCTTATGCC
>JASIJX010000460.1 GCA_030049955.1 Acidobacteriaceae bacterium | reverse complement strand
CGACGATCGGGGTGAAATATGACATTCGTCTCGATGCAACACATGCCCTTGTCCAGTGCATACCTGTGCGCAGACTGCCACTGCGTAGGCAACTGCGCGGACCGGTGCCCGGCCTGCGCTTCCGAGGCGTTGATGGGATTGGCCGGCGTTCTAAATCGTGAACAGCCTAAAGAGAAATCCCAAATTGGCTACTCGCGCGCGCCCCGTCAGGTCCAGCGCGGTACCTCGCTGGTAGCGGCCTGATTTCCTTTACTCTTCTGCAATATTTTTTTGGCGAACGTGCTTAGGGCGCGTCCGCCTTTTTGTGCCCGGCTGTCTTTCAGGCGTGAGTGCGTTTGGCTCCAGTGGAGCAGTTTAGTCGCGCCTTCCGCCACAATTTATACTGAATAATGGACAGCCGCGTCCTGAAGCCTGCTGTAGACGCTATGACGCCGCTGTAACATTTCTGCTCCGGTGTCTCTCTTTTGAGCGAGTCGATCATTATCCGCGGCGCGCGGACACATAACCTGAAGAACATCTCCTGCGAGATTCCCCACGGCAAGCTGACGGTAGTCAGCGGCGTTTCGGGATCGGGCAAGAGCTCGCTCGCCTTCGACACTATCTACGCCGAGGGGCAGCGGCGTTATGTGGAATCGCTGTCGGCCTACGCGCGGCAGTTCCTGGAGCGCATTGAGAAGCCGGATGTGGACGAGATCGAGGGCCTGGCGCCGGCTATTGCCATCAAGCAGAAGAACTCCACGCGCAATCCGCGCTCGACTGTGGCAACGGCTACAGAAATCTACGACTACCTGCGCCTGCTCTACGCGCGCTGCGGCGTGGTGCACTGCATTTATTGCGACGGCCTGGTGAAGCGTGATTCGGTGGACGAAGTTGCCGAGGCGATTCTTGCGCTGGGCGAAGGTACGCGGCTGAATGCGCTTTTTCCGGTGCACACGGCCACGCCAGAGCCGGAGCCTGCGGCAAAGCTGGCCAAGCCAGCACGTGGGGCAAAGACAACGGCGAAGCCGAAAGCCGCTGCGCCAAGCGCCGAAGACCTGCACCTGGAGACTCTCAAGGCGAGGCTGGCTGAGCTGCGCGGCAGCGGCTTCAACCGCCTGTGGCAGCATGGACGGATCTTTGAGTTCTCCACGCCGGAGTCGCTCATCGACCTTGAATTCAGAGCTCCGCTCTTTGTACTTTTGGACAGGATTGTCGTTGGTGCTGAAAATCGCGCACGCATCGTCGATGCGGTTGAGACGGCTTATCGCGAAGCGGGCGAAGTTGTTTTCGAGGAGGCTCCGCGCGATGAGAGCGCGGAGCGGCGACGCTTTCGTTTTTCCGGCGCGTATGAGTGCAAGAGCTGCCATCGCGCGGGCCGGGAGCCGGAGCCGCGGCTGTTCAGCTTTAACAATCCCTTCGGCGCCTGCCCGCGCTGCCAGGGCTTCGGCAATACGGTGGATTACGACCTGAACCTCGTGATTCCAGATCCCGGTCTGACTCTGAATGGAGGCGCTATCGATCCGTGGAACCGGCCCAAGTATCGCCCGTGGTTTACCGACCTGCGGCGGCGTGCAGACGAGCTCGGCGTGCCGCTCGATGTGCCGTGGCGCGATATGTCCGCAGTTGCACGCGAAACCGTGTTGCGTGGCAAGGGCGGCTTTGAGGGCGTGATGGGCTTCTTTGCGCAGATGGAGCGTAAGAAGTACAAGCTGCACGTGCGCGTGATGCTCAGTAAATATCGCGGCTACGCCGAGTGTCCCGACTGCCGCGGCCAGCGCCTCCGCGCCGAAGCGCGGGCTGTGCGCATTCAAGGCAAGAACATCTGCGAGGCGACAGCGCTCACCATCGCGCACGCAAAGGAGTTCTTCAGCGCGCTCAAGCTTACGCCGATGCAGGAAGAGATTGCCGGGCCGATTCTCGAGGAGGTACGGCAACGGCTAAGTTTCCTCGATGCGGTCGGCCTCGAGTACCTCACGCTCGACCGGCTTGCCTCAACTTTGTCCGGCGGCGAATCGCAGCGCATCCAACTTGCCACTTCGCTGGGATCGCGACTGGTGGGAGCACTTTACGTTCTCGACGAGCCATCGATCGGGCTGCATACGCGCGACACTGAGAGACTGATCCGCATTCTCGAGGGACTGCGCGATTTAGGCAACACGATTCTCGTCGTCGAGCACGATCCCGACATTCTGCGATCTGCCGATCATCTGCTTGACCTTGGGCCGGGCGCAGGAGAATTCGGCGGAAAGGTGCTTGCGGACGGGATTCTGGCAGAGATCGAGGCCAATCCCAATTCGCTTACCGGCCGCTATCTTTCCGGGAAAATTGCCATTCCTGTGCCCACGCGCCGTCGCACGCCCGGGCGCGAAAAGCTTGTGCTGCGCGGGGCGCGCGCCAATAATCTGCAGGGTATCGACGTGGAGATTCCGCTGGGGCTTCTGGTCGCGATTACAGGCGTTTCCGGCTCAGGAAAGTCTACGCTCGTTCACCAGGTGCTTTTCCGCGGCGTAGCGCGCGCGCTGGGGCAAGCGGAAAACAGCGAGCCCGCCGGTACATTTGCTTCTCTCAGCGGAGTGGAGCGGTTGAATGACGTTGTGCTGGTGGATCAGACGCCGATCGGCCGCACGCCGCGCTCGAACCCGATCACTTATATCAAGGGATTCGATCTCATTCGCGAGCTTTTCGCAGCGCAGCCTGATGCCAAGCGGCTTTCGCTCACGCCCGGGCATTTTTCCTTTAACGTCCCCGGAGGCCGCTGCAACACCTGCGAAGGCGATGGCACGGTCACGGTTGAAATGCAATTTCTGGCCGACGTTGAGCTGCCCTGCGAAGACTGCCACGGCACGCGCTACCAGCCGCGCATCCTCGAGGTGCAGTACAAGGGCAAGAATATTCACGATGTGCTGCAGATGACGGTGAAAGAGGCGCTGCGCTTTTTTTCTGGGCAGACGAAGCTGCTTGAAAAACTGGCGGTGCTCGATGAGATCGGCCTTGGCTATCTGCGACTCGGACAGTCGGCGACGACACTTTC
>JASIJX010000459.1 GCA_030049955.1 Acidobacteriaceae bacterium | reverse complement strand
ATTTTTCGCGAGCGGCGCATTCGCAGGCTTATTACCCGGTCTTCGAGAGCACTTTCGAGCAGAAGGCGCACGCGAATTTCCTCAACACCTTTTACGACGATGAGGGCTGGTGGGCGCTGGCATGGATCGATGCCTACGACCTGACCGGCAAGCGCGAATATCTGACGACGGCCGAGAAGATTTTTGCCGACATGACGAGCGGTTGGGACCAGACGTGCGGCGGCGGCATCTGGTGGAACAAGAAGCGCAGGTACAAGAATGCAATCGCCAACGAGCTGTACCTGAGCGTGGCGGCGCATCTGGCCAACCGCACCGCGGGCGAAGAGCGGCAGGGATATCTGGATTGGGCTGATCGCGAGTGGAAGTGGTTTGCGGGTTCCGGCATGATCGAGGACGATCACCTGATCAGCGACGGGCTCGACGACCAGTGCCACGATAACCACGCGACCAAATGGACCTATAACCAGGGCGTGATTCTGGGTGGACTTGCGGAGCTTTCGCGCGCTACGGGCGACAAGACGCTTCTTGATCCTGCGCAGCAGATTGCAGACGCGGCGATGGAAAAAATGGCCGATGCCGATGGGGTGCTGCACGAGAAGTGCGAACCCAACTGCTCCAGCGATGGCAAACAGTTCAAGGGAATTTTCGTGCGCAATCTGGTGGTGCTCGCTGCGGCCGATGGCGACAAGGATCTGCGCAAGCGCATAAAACGCTTCGTCGATGTGAATGCGCGCAGCATCGTGACTCGCGATCAGACGGCGGACCACGGTTTCGGCCAGGTGTGGACAGGGCTGATAGGTGGGCTGGCGGGACAGGTAGACGCAGTAACACAGACGGCGGCGATGGACGCGCTGGTGGCAGATCTGGAACTGAAGAGCAAGCGAGAGTAGTAAAGCCGGGGAAGGAAGCGACCGGCGACCGAATCAGCAAAGCAGCAGCAATCATTTGAATTGAGGTGGGCGTTGGGTCCAATCACACGACGCGCGGCATTGCAGGGATCAGCAGCGACGGCATTGACAGCGGCGGCAGCCTTTGCGGGCGCACTTGCGTCAAGACTGAATACGACGGGAACGGGATTCGGCGGCGGACGGCCGGCGCTGGGCGAGCGCAGGTTCACAAGCCCGGCGATTGAAGCGGCGATCCGCGCCATGCAGGTGAAGATCGGCGATACCGAGCTGGCGGCGATGTTCGCGCGCTGCTTTCCGAACACGCTGGACACGACTGTCTCCACCGGAACGGTGGACGGCAAGCCGGATACGTATGTGGTGACGGGCGACATCGATGCGCTGTGGCTGCGCGACTCGGCAGCGCAGGTTTGGCCGTACCTTCAGTTCGTCCGCGAAGATGGAACGCTGCGCACGCTGATCGAGGGGCTGGTGCGGCGGCAAACGCGCATGGTGCTCATCGATCCCTATGCCAATGCCTTTGTGCGCACGACGGCCGATCCGCCGTTGCCGTGGGCAGTGAAAGACGAAACTAAGATGGTTCCGGGCGTGGCCGAGCGCAAGTGGGAGGTGGACTCGCTCTGTTATGTGGTGCGCCTGGCGCATGGCTACTGGAGCATGACGGGCGATACGTCGCCTTTCGACGCGCAGTGGAAGGCTGCTGCGTGGAAGATCGTGGACACTTTCCGCGAGCAGCAGCGGTTGCACGGACCGGGACCGTATTCGTTCGCGCGCAAGTCCGACGTCCCGTACGACACAGTTCCGCTGCATGGGTACGGGAACCCGGCGCGGCCGGTGGGAATGATCTATTCGATGTTCCGGCCGTCGGACGATGCGTGCATTTATCCATTCCTGGTTCCGTCGAACCTGTTTGCGGTGCGGTCGCTCGAGCAGATTGGGGAAATGGCGACGAAGGTGCTGAATGATGCGAAGCTTGCGGCGGCCTGTGGCGAGTTGGCCGGGACGGTGCGTACGGCTCTGGCGCAATACGGCACATGCCAGCATGCGCAGTTCGGCACTATCTGGGCCTACGAGGCGGATGGCTACGGCAATGTGCTGATGATGGACGATGCCAACGCGCCCTGCCTGCTGAGCCTGCCTTACCTGGGCCTGGTGGATGTTCACGACCCGCTTTACCAGCGCACCCGGCAATTTTCGCTGAGCAGCGCGAACCCGTATTTCTTTAAGGGCACGGCTGCGGAGGGAATCGGCGGACCGCATATCGGATTGAACTTTATCTGGCCGCTGGGCATTATCCTACGGGCAATGACTTCAACCGATGACAACGAGATTGTTTGCTGCCTGCGCTGGCTGCGCGATACGACGGCGGGAACGGGGTTCATTCACGAGTCGTTCGAGAAGGACAACCCGAACAAATTCACGCGGCCATGGTTTGCGTGGGCCAATACGATCTTCGGCGAGTTGCTGCTGAGGCTGGCAAAGGAGCGGCCTGCGGTGCTGAGAAGTATTTAGATGCTAGAACGGTTCCACAAACCTCTATGCAGCATTTGTGGTCTCCCGCCCTTGCGATAGAAAAAATCGCAAGGACGGGGCACGGAGGTTGGGTACGGCAAGGATGGAGTTGCTCTTATTTCAGGAAGGGCATGGGGATGGTAAAGAAGGGTTTGGATCGCAGGGCATTTTTGAAGGCGTCGGGCGCGGCTAGTCTCGGCGCGGCTAGTCTCGGCGCGGCTGGTCTTGGCGCGGCTGCGTTGACGGCGAACGCCGAAGCGAAAGCCGAGCGGGGCGTTGTGGGCGACGGCAAGCGGGCAGAGAGCGTCGAGCCGGGCGTCGATCCGATTGATCTTGTGAACGTGCTGCAGGGTAATGAGTCCACGCGCGTCTTTTCGCGCGGCAATACGCTGCCGATCGCGGCCGCACCTTTCGGCATGGCGCACTGGACTTTGCAGTCAGAGGACGATACCGCGTTCATGTTCCAGCCGTCGCATCGGAGGCTGCAGGGGCTGCGCTGCACGCACCAGTTGAGCCCGTGGCTCTCCGACTACGGACAGGCGATTTTTTTGCCTTTCTCGGGTGACCCGAATCCGAAGGCCGAGTCGCGCGCTTCGAGCTGGCGGCCGGAAGATGCGCACCTGCACCCGTATTCGTTCCGGCTCACGCTGGCGCGCTACCAGGCCGATGTGGAGCTGGTGCCGTCGGAGCGGTGCGCAGTGGTGACGGCGCAGTTTGCGGATGATCGGCCTTCCGGCTTTCTGGTTGAGGTTCCTCACAGCACGGATCCGATCGAGACCGACGGCAAGAGTGTTCTGCGGTTCAAATCCCGCACGAACCGCGGCGGCGTGCCGGAGAATTTTGCCAACTATTACGTTGTGCATTTCGCCGAGCCGTGGGAGAGCTGCGAGACGCGCGCCGAAGGCGAGAGCCAGAT
>JASIJX010000458.1 GCA_030049955.1 Acidobacteriaceae bacterium | reverse complement strand
CGTCGTCATCATGGAGCACACCACGCCCGACGGCGGCGCAAAGCTCTTGCGCGAATGCACACTCCCGCTCACCGGCGCAGGCGTCGTGCATCGCATCATTACCGACCTCTGCGTGCTCGATATCACGCCCAATGGATTCGAGGTAGTGGGACTAGCCGAAGGCGTAACGCGCGAACTGATCGAGCAACGCACCGCCGCCCCAGTACGCTTCAATCCGCAATTGTCATCCTGAGCAATCACGCAATTCTAAAGTTTGTCATCCTGAGCGAGTCCGCAGCGCGAGTCGAAGGACCTGCGGTTGCTTTTCCGCCTGTCAACTCGAGAGGTGCGCGGCACCACTGACGACTAATCACTGTCTCCACACCGCCTTCCGCTTCTCCAGAAACGCCGCGATACCCTCGCGAAAATCCGCCGTCTCCCGCGACTGTGCGTTAGCGTCAAGCGCAGCCTCAATCGCCGCGTCGAGCCACGGCCTCTGCTGCGTTACGAGCAGCCGCTTGGTTGCAATGATGGACTGCGGGCTGTTGGCAAGCAGCGCGTCGGCGAGCGATTGCATGCGCGCCGCAAGCTGCTCATGCGGAACAATCTCATTCACCAGGCCCATGCGATGCGCCTCTTCCGCGCCGACGATACGCCCGGTAAGCAGCAAATCACGGCAATGCTTGCCGCCAATCTGCAGCGCCAGAAAGGCCGAAACCAGCGCCGGCACAAACCCGATCCGCACCTCAGTGAATCCGAACTTCGCCTCCGGCGTAGCCAGCGTAAAGTCGCAGATGATCGCCAGTCCCGCGCCGCCGGCAATCGCCGGCCCGTGCACCGCCGCGATCGTCGGAATCGGCAACTCGTAAAGCGCAAGGAACAGCCGCGCAATCCGCTCCGCATCCGCGCGGTACTCGAGCGCCGATTTGTCCTGCATCGATTGGAGTACAGAAATATCGAGCCCCGAGCAGAAAGCATTCTCAGCTCCGGTGAGCACCAGCACGCGCGCAGCACTGCTTGCCGTATCTTCGAGCGCGGCGATCAGCTCCATCTGCATCTCCGGCGTCATCGCATTGCGCCGCTCTGGCCGGTGCAGCGTGATCGTGCGAACCGCACCGCGGTCAGCAACCGTAATGGTTTTCAAATTCAATCCCGTACCTCGCCAATACAGCGAATTCGCGTGTAGCTCTGAACAAGCTCCTGTTTTTGAAAGGCACGACTTCAGTCGTGCCATAAACTGCATGAAAATCGAGCGCAGCTTTAGCCGCCGAGGGATGCTTCTTAACTACCCATGGATCTTTCCACGATCTGCGTTCCCACACCACTTCCGTTTGCAATCCCTTTACTCACCATGACCAATTCTTCGAGAGGTTTAATTTCCGGCAGCTCCGCACCGCACTCCCGCAGCGTCTCCACAAGAATCTCCGTCGGCAGATTGCCCACCAGATCATCCTGCGCAAACGGGCAGCCGCCCAAACCGCCAATGGCCGCGTCAAAGCGCCGGCAGCCTGCGCCGAACGCCGCGCGCACGCGCGCCGGGGCGCCTTCGCAGCGCGCGTGCAAGTGTACGCCAATCTCCGCGCCGCGCCGGCCCTCAATCGCCGCGTCAACTGTCGCCGCAATCCGCTCTGGCTCGGCCAGTCCAACGGTATCGGCCAGCGAAATCTGCCGTATGCCTGCATCGATAAGCCGTCCGCAAGCCTCGACAACCGTGCCCTCGCTCCACGCATCGCCATACGGATTCCCAAAGGCCATCGATATATATGCAACTGTGTTCCGTCCTGCCTCACTCGCGCGAGCAGCAATCGTCTTGAGCGCGCCGAGCGCTTCTTCCTGCGTCTGGTGCTGATTACGTCGCAGAAACTCCGGCGAGATGGAGTACGGAAATCCCAGTGTGCGCACCGCCCCCGTGGCAATAGCACGCTCCGCGCCCTGGGCATTCACCACAATGCCGATAATCTCCACGTGCTCCGGCGGCTTAAGCAGCTCAAGCACGCGCTCGGAGTCCGCCATCTGCGGCACCGCCGAAGGAGAAACAAAGCTCACCGCATCAATGTGTGTGAACCCCGCATCGATGAGCCTGCGCAGGTAATTCACTTTGATGGAAGTGGGAATCACGCCCGGCAATCCCTGCCAGGCGTCGCGCGGACACTCGATGATTTTGACCGGGTCGCCCATAAATGCAGCGTCTAGTTATTCGCTTCCTGCCTATCTGAGAACCAGTGTTCTCTAACTTAGCAGGAAAAGCTAGGAGCTAGGAGCTGGCAGCTGGAAGCTTGCATCACCCGCGCGATGGATATACCTTCAGGATCTCCCTCGCAATCACCATGCGCTGGATCTCGCTCGTCCCCTCGCCAATCGTGCACAGCTTCACGTCGCGGTAGTACTTCTCTGCAGGATAATCCTTGATGAAGCCGTAACCGCCGAATAATTGCACAGCCTCATCGCAGATGCGCACGGCTGCTTCGCTGGCAAAAAGCTTCGCCATCGACGACTCGCGCGTCACCTTGCGCCCTGCATCCTTAAGCACTGCAGCCCGCTGCGTCAGCAGTCGCGCAGCATCCAGTTCCGTCGCCATATCGGCCAGCTTCCACTGGATGCCCTGAAATTCCGCGATGGCCTTGCCGAACTGCCGGCGCTCTTTTACATATTTGAGCGCAGCATCGAGAGCACCGCGCGCAATACCCAGCGCCAGCGCAGCAATCGAGATCCGGCCGCCGTCGAGCACGCGCATGGCGTCGATAAATCCCTCGCCCTCCTTGCCCAGCAAGTTCTCTTCGGGGATTTCGCAGTCCTCGAAGATCAGCTCGCTGGTGTCGCTGGCGCGCAACCCCAGTTTGTTCTCCTTCTTGCCCGGCCGAAAACCTTTCGTCCCTTTCTCCACAACGAACGCCGACAGTCCATGCGTGCCCTTGCTCCTGTCGGTAACGGCAATCACCACCGCCACATCGGCATAGTGGCCATTGGTGATGAAGGTCTTATTGCCATTGAGCACGTAGCGATCGCCTTTTTTCACCGCCGTTGTCCGCGCATTGCTCGCGTCCGAGCCCGAACCCGGTTCAGTGAGCCCCCACGCCGCCAGCCACTCGCCGCTCGCCAGCAGCGGAATGTACTTGCGCCGCTGCGCTTCATTACCGGCAACAAAAATATGATTCGTCCCCAGCGAATTGTGCGCCGCTACCGTAATTCCCAGCGAACCGTCCACTGCCGACAACTCCTCGATAGCCAGCACGTAATCCACATAACCGAGTCCCGCGCCGTTCAACTCCGGCGGAAAGATGATGCCGAGCAGTCCCATCCTGCCGAGCTCTTTGACAACCGCCAGCGGAAACTCACCGGCCTCGTCCCACTTCATCACATTGGGCGCAATTTCGCGCGCAGCAAACGCATGAATCTCGCGCCGCAAAGCCTCCTGCTCCTCGGTTAGCACAAACGGATACAAGCTCTCTTGCTGCTCCATCTCGGCTTCCATAAGGCTCCTAACCAGAAAATCGTTACTCTTTTCTTCTCCCTCAAATAAGATGCCCGGATGCCTCGCCGAGAACTTTCTTTTCCCTCGATCCCTCGGTCCCTTGTTCCCTGTTTTTTACGTCTGCAATACTCCCGGATTAAATCGCGGCACATCCGGATTGAGAGCACACGCTTCCAGCGCTTCCATCAACACTTCGCGCGTCTTTGCCGGGTCAATAATCGCATCGATCCACAGTCTCGCTGCCCCGTAGCGCGGATCGGCCTGCGCGTCATAGCTGGCGCGAATCTCCTCATGGATCGCAGCTTTTTCTGCTTCCGAGAGCTTTTTCCCGTTGCGCTCCAGTTGCCGTGCGCGCACCTCGGCCAGTGTTGCCGCCGCCGAAGCGCCGCTCATCACCGCATACCGCGCCGTAGGCCACGCAAACAGGAACCGCGGGTCGTAAGCCTTGCCGCACATTGCGTAATGTCCTGCGCCAAAACTGCCGCCGACGATTACCGCGATCTTCGGCACCACGCTCGTGCTCACCGCCGAAACCATCTTCGCGCCGGCGCGGATAATCCCCGACCACTCCGCATCCTTGCCGACCATGAAACCGTTCACATCGTGCAGAAAAATCAACGGCACCAAATTCTGGTTGCAATCCATGATGAAGCGCGCTGCCTTCTGCGCACCCTCGGTATAAATCACGCCGCCAACTTCAATCTTCATTGCGCCCGCATTCGGCCCTATTGCCACCGTGTCGCGCTGATTGGTCTTCTCATTGGCCACGATGCCGACCGCGCGGCCGCCAATCCATGCGTAGCCACAAATAACGGTGCGGCCAAACTCCCGCTTGTACTCATCGAACTCGCTGCGGTCCACAATGCGCGCAATCACTTCGCGCATGTCGTAGACGTTGGTCGCGCCGGGAGCCGGATTCATCAGCCCGTAGATATCCTCAGCGGCAAATCGCGGTGCATCGCGCTCAGCATCGAATTCGCGCCTGCGGAAGACCTCGCCAGACGGTGTGCTTCGCTCACCAATCTTCTCCACCAGCGCCCGCAGCCGCGCCAGACACAAATCATCATTCGGCTCCTTGAAGTCCACCGTGCCGGAAATTTCGGCATGCATCGCCGCGCCGCCCAGTTCTTCCGCATCGGTCTTCTGTCCGATGGCTGCCTGCACCAGCGACGGCCCGGCAAGAAACAGTCCCGACCCTTCAGTCATCAGTACAGTGTCCGTCATCACCGGAAGATACGCGCCGCCCGCCACGCACATGCCCATGATGGCCGTGATCTGCGGAATGCCCATCGCACTCATCACCGCGTTGTTGCGAAAGATGCGCCCAAAGTCGTCCGTGTCGGGAAAAACATCCTCCTGCAGCGGCAGAAAAACACCGGCCGAGTCCACCAGGTACAGCGTAGGAATCCGGTTCTCCATCGCGATGATCTGCGCGCGCAACACTTTCTTGGCCGTCATTGGGAAAAATGCGCCCGCCTTCACCGTCGCGTCATTGGCAACGATCATGCACAGCCGCCCGCTCACGCGTCCGAGGCCGGTGACTACGCCCGCGCCCGGCGCACCGCCGTATTCCGCGTACATTTCGTATGCCGCCCACAGCCCGAGCTCAAACAGCTCAGTGCCTTCATCGAGAAGCGCCTTGATCCGCTCGCGCACGGTAAGCCGGCCCTTGGCGCGCTGCGCTTCGGCAGCTTTCGCGCCGCCGCCCTCGCGAATCACGCGCTCCTGGTCGCGCAGTTCCGCCATCAGCTTTAGCAGCGCCTCGCGATTGGCGCTCGCGCGCGGCGCATCATTCTCTACGGCCGTCCCCACCTCGTTGTCCAGCTTCAGAGTTTCCGTCATCACCCCATCCCGTCCCCGAATCCGCTCATCGCCCCGCTGACTCACTAACAACCATTCCCACGCACTCCCCAAATCCGATCCGCCGCAATCCCTCTCGCGCCGCGTATCCGCGCAGAATCACGCGGTCGCCATTCTCAAGGAAGCGCCGCGTTTCGCCGTTCGGCAACTGCAAGGCTTCTCCGTCACGAACCTTGTTGAGATTCAGCTTCTCGAGCAGGCATCCCTCCGATCCCGCCTCCGCACCGGAAACAGTCCCCGTAGCCAGCAGATCGCCCGGCAGCAGATTGCAGCCATTGCTCGCATGATGCGCGACGAGTTGGTCAATTGTCCAATAAAGATCGCGTAGATTCCCGCGGCTCGCGAGCATAGGCGCCTGCCCTGCAGCCCGCATGCGTGCCGAATCGATCCAGACTTCGAGCGCAATGTCGAACGCCGTTGGCTCCTCTTTAGACAGGTAAGCAAGCAGTGCGGGATCACCCGCCGTCCGCGGCGTCTGAGCCACGCGATAAGGCTCCAGCGCCTCCATCGGCACGATCCACGGCGAAATCGTAGTCGCGAAATTCTTCGCGAGGAATGGCCCCAGCGGCTGATACTCCCACGCCTGAATGTCGCGCGCTGACCAGTCGTTCACCAGGCAAAGGCCAAAAATGTGCTGGTCCGACTCGGCAATCGGAATCGGTTGTCCCTGCACATTTCCAGGCCCGATCAATATGCCAACTTCCAGCTCGTAATCAAGCGACTGTGACGGTCCGAAAACCGGCACCGCAGCCGAAGCCGGTTTCGTCTGCCCGCAAGGTCGGCGAATCTCCGTCCCGCTTACCACAATCGACGAAGCCCTCCCGTGATAACCAATCGGCACATATTTGTAGTTAGGCAGCAGCGGATTGTCCGGCCGGAAGCGCCTGCCCACACGCGTAGCGTGGTGGATCGATGCATAGAAGTCCGTGTAGTCGCCGATTGCCGCCGGCAACTGCATCTCTGCATCGCGCATGGGCACAAGCAGCGTTTCGATACGCTGGCGCGTGGCCTCATCGGCCGAGTCATCAAGCAGCGCGCTAATCTCGCGCCGCAGCGCGCGCCACGCGTCGCGCCCGAGAGCCATCAGCGTGTTCAGCCGCTCCGCGCAGCAGGCTTCCACAACCTCGATGCCTAGGCCGTCCAGCAATCCGCGCTCGGCGCAACCGCGCAGATCGAGAATCCGGTCGCCGATAGCCACGCCAATGCGCGTCCTGCCGGCTTCTCGAAAGACGCCATACGGCAGATTGTCGAGCGGAAAGTCTGTGTCTGGCTGATTGGCTGAGGCAAGCCAGGATTTGAGCGTGGATCCAACCGATGATCTCAGAGCCATCCCATTGCCTCCAGCTCCTCCATCGGCTCCTGGAACGAGCACGAACCAAAGCTCACGAAAAACTGCCGCCGCACTTCGCCAAGCTCATCGCCGTTCCAGCTATACTCGCCCCACGCCAGCGCCTCGGGCGTCATCTGCCAGGAGCGCGGCCACTCCTCTTCAAGCGCCTGCTGCGCGTCACCGGCTTCTGCGCCAAAGTGGAGCAGCGCCGCCGCGCAGGCAAGATTCACAAAGCCGTGCATGACCGCGGTAGAACCGCCTGACGCGACCCCGATCCGACCATCAACCGAATGCCGCCCCCGCACAGCGTGATGCAGCCCGGCTGTGGCTTTGAATACCAGCCGGCGGCGGGCAATTTCTTCAAGCATGGTTGCGACAGCCTGCGTCGTGGGAAAGGCTTCCGCGGCGACACCGCCCATGCGCAGTTTGACGCGCCCTCCACAAGCTTCGATAGCGTGAAACCACTTCGGCGATGCGCCGAACGGAACCTCGAAGTAAGCTGCGAGTCCCGCGGGAAGCTGTCCGGCAATTGCGCCAATCTCTTCTGGAGAGGCCGGCTTGACCTCCACCGACTCGATTACATATCCCTTGTCGATAAGCCGGTGCACTTCGCTCCAATCCGCATCGGGCGCAGCAAGAACACTCAGCCGCAGGCTGCGCACGTAATCGCCCGCCGCATCCCACAAATAAGGGAAGCGTGCGAGATCAATGACAAATCGCCCCAGCGCGCGCCTGTTGGCGCCGTTGCTGTACTCCAGGTAATTCCGCACCGCCGTGTGCATATCGAGAGCGGTCGGCGGATACAGGCCAGCGTAGTCAATCAGCTCGTCAAGCAGGCTTTCGAGTGCCGTCATCCTTTCCTGCTCTCCGCTACTCCCTCCGGTGCAAACCGCTTCTTCAATCCCTGCCAGCACTCAAAATACTCGTGCTGCAGGATGCGCGTACTCATGGCGAACGCCGTGGGCCGCACCACCAGCTGCGTCTCGAACATGAAGGCCAGCGTATTCGCAAGATATACCGGCGTGAGTTCCGCCGTGCTGGCGCGTTCGAATGTCTCGGCGTCCGGCCCGTGGCCGGCCATGCAGTTGTGCA
>JASIJX010000457.1 GCA_030049955.1 Acidobacteriaceae bacterium | reverse complement strand
AAAAGCCCGGCCAAACGGCCGGGCTTTTTCTTTGCCTCAGGAAAGGAAATCCTAATGTCCGAACGCTGCGCGCATGTCCGCGTCAACGGCGCTCGCTGCACCATGCCTGCTCTCAAAAACAGCGAGCTTTGCTACCAGCACCACCAGCGCCGCATCCTGCGCGCCATCAAGCCCACTCCGCCCGATTCCTGCAACTGGACCATGGCTCCTCTTGTCGCCTTCGTCGAGATGGAGGATCTCCGTGGCATCCTCTACAACCTCAACGCCACCGCCGATGCCTTCGCCCGCCACATGCTCGACTACCGGCAGGTGAGTGCCATCAACCGCCTCATGCAAACCTGCCTCGTCACCATCCGCCAGATGAAGCGGCTCGAAGAAGAAGTCGCGCCCGAAGAAATCGTCCGCGCCGCCCACTTTGACTCCCGTGGCAACGGCATAGCCGAACCCGAAGCAGAGCTGCAGCTCGACCCGGCAGCATCAGCCTCCAGCTCCGTCCTCGAATCCATCAGCGCCGTTGCCGAATCCCCATCGGAACCCACGCCAATTCAGACAGTTGCGCCAACCTTTGAGTTAACTCCTTTCTTTCCCACACATACAAAAATGCGCCGGAAGAACCGGCGCATTTTCAAACACTTGCAAAAATCAAAAACAGCCAAAATCAGAACGGCAAAATCCCGCGGACAGCACAACCGGCCACTCTGCGCAGCGAAACCCCGGCAGGCGCGCCAGCGGCAAACATGCGCCTCATCACAGCCGCGAAGCAGCCACCTGCTTCCCACGCGCTCTTCCATCCCTCTGGATTTCCTCGAGCAGCGCGTCGTACTCCTGAATCACGGCGCGGTGAAAGCCGCCATCGCTCCAGCGCAGCGGATCACCCGCATCCTGGCCCACCGGCGGGCGCAGATGCTGGCTCCTGCGCTTCTTGATCAATTCGATAACTTCGTCGACGGTCATGGTGACCTCCTCGTTGCCGCCGCTGCGCCGCCGATGAACCGAGTCCGGTTGAATCGAGCGCGTCTATCCTGCCCATCCTGCGCGTCACCCTACGCGTCGTAGTAGAGGAAAAATTCATACGGCACGGGGCGTATGTTGACCGGGGCCAGTTCGCGCTCGCGCTTGTAGCTGATCCACGTCTCAATCAGATCTTCGGTAAAGACGCCGCCCTGCAGCAGAAACTCATGATCCTCTTCCAGCGCGTCCAGAACTTCGCCGAGCGACCCCGGCGTGCTCTTGATCTTCGCCGCTTCCGCGGGCTCCAGTTCATACAGATCCTTGTCCAGCGGATCGCCAGGGTCAATGCGATTCTGTATCCCATCCAGCCCCGCAAGCAGCAGCGCGGAGAAACACAGGTAAGGATTCGCAGACGGATCGGGGCACCGGAACTCGATGCGCTTGGCCTTCGGGCTGGTGGAGTACACCGGAATCCGGCAGGCAGCCGAGCGGTTACGTTGCGAGTAGGCCAGGTTCACCGGAGCTTCAAATCCCGGCACCAGTCTGCGGTAGGAATTGGTCGTCGGCGCAGCCAGAGCCAGCAGCGCCGGAGCATGCTTCAAAAGCCCGCCAATGTAGTACTTCGCATTGTTGCTCAGCAGCGCGTAACCATCCGGATCGTAGAAGACGTTCGTGCCTTTCTTCCACAGGCTCTGGTGTACGTGCATGCCCGAGCCATTGTCTCCAAAAAGCGGCTTGGGCATAAACGTCGCAGTCATGCCGTGCTTTCTGGCAATCATGCGGATGATGTACTTGTAGTTCAAAAGACTGTCGGCCATCTTTGTGAGCGTGGTGAAGCGCATGTCGATCTCGCACTGGCCGGCCGTGCCCACCTCGTGATGATGCACTTCAACTTTTACTCCCAGTTCCTTGAGCGCCAGCATGATCTCCGATCGAATATCCTGCAACTGGTCCGACGGCGGAACAGGGAAGTAGCCCTCCTTGTGGCGCAGCTTGTATCCAAGGTTTCCGCCATTCTGCCTGCCGGTGTTCCACACGCCTTCTTCGGAGTCGACGTAGTAGTAGCCGCTGTGCGCCGTCTGGTCGTAACGCACATCGTTGAAGATGTAGAACTCGGCCTCCGGGCCCCAGTAGCTGGTATCCGCAATGCCCGTCTTCTGCAGGTATTGCTCGGCTTTTCTGGCCACATACCGGGGATCGCGGCTGTACGGCTTGCGGCTGATGGGGTCGTACACATCGCAGATCAGGTTCATCGTGGGAACCGCAAGCACCGGGTCCAGCACCGCCGTGCCAGCGTCTGGAATCAGGATCATGTCGCTCTCGTGGATCTGTTGGAATCCGCGAATGCTTGAACCATCGAAGCCGATGCCGCCGCTGAATAAGTCATCTTCGAGATCTTCCACAGGAATCGAAAAGTGCTGCCACGTTCCCGGCAGATCGATAAACCTGAGGTCGACAACTTTAACTCCGGCCTTGCTGGCCATTTCTCGAATCTCGGCGGGAGTGCGTGTCTCGATGGGAGTAAGTGAATCCGAAGAGGTAATTGGATCGACAGGGGTCACTGACATGCGGCTAGCTCCTTTCAGATCTGGCGATCTGGGCCCTCCATGCAGGCAGGATCAGGACCGAGACACTGAGAACGAGCTGCACAGAGCAGGTTCTTGAGAGGGCACAAGCGTACCGCCGGTTTTATAAAGATCGCGTAAAGATTTGAACGGGAGCCTGGAGAGCGCCGTCATTTCCTGTTCTGCGGCATCTGGGCGAAGAGGCGCCGGCCAAGAAATTGCGGAATTCAAGCTTTAAGCATTGTCTCGGTTTCAGCGAGTCTTGAAAGGGCACGGCTTTACAGGCTGCGGAAATGCCCAATCAGAGGAGTTTTGTGTCAGGGCACGACTTCAGTCGTGCCGCAAAGCCAAACAAAAAACAGTGTGGGCTTTAGCCCCTGAGGGATGTTTTTGCCATTGCAGCAATCAACGATGACTTTTTCCGCAGACTGAGTAGACCGGCATTACTATAGACCGGCGCTGCTACTCATACGCCAGCGCGTCGATCGGATCCTTGCGCGCCGCCAGCCATGCCGGGTAAATCGCCCCGCAGAGCGAGCCGACAAAAGCGATCGCCGCGCCAGCCCCCAGCCAGCCCGGCGTCACTTCAAAATGTTGCGTCGTAAAGTTGAGCAAGATCGCGCGCACGCCGACAGTGCCGATCAATCCCACAATGATGCCGGCGATGGCTAGCACCGCGGTTTCGCGCAGCACCACGCCTACAATCGCCGGTTTTGACGCTCCCATCGACTTGAGAATGCCGATCTCGCGCGTACGTTCCAGCACCGCCGTGTACATGGACTGGAAGATGACTAAAAAGCCGACAATGACGGCGATGGTGGTAACGGAGTTGAGCGCGATATTGAAGCCGGGGATGCGGTTTGGCGTCATCTGGTCGAGCCAGTCGTTCATGGTGAGAATCTCGTTGTTTTCAAGGCCCTTCACCGCCTTGATTTCTTTCGATACCGTCGCGATGTTCGCCGGGTCGTCGGCTTTTACGTAGAAGAGCGAGGCCCTGCCCGGCGAGCCGACCAACTGGCCCATCGTATCGATAGGCACCAGGATGCGGCCGCCCTTGCCCGGCTCGACGACGCCCGACACGTGGAAGCTCTGGCCCATCACCTGGATCGTGTCGCCCACGCCGTGGTGGTGCGCAGCCGCCCACACGGAGTCGATGATGGCGTCATTCGGCCCCTTGAACGGCCCGCCCGCAATAAAGACGAACGGGCGTAGCGCGTTGAAGCTCGGGTAGTCGATGCCGTAGATAACCTCGATGGTGCCGCTGGTCTGGAAGTGCTGGATAGCCGGCGCAGCCACGGCCACGTGCGGCAACCGGCGCAGGGCGATCACGTCGTTGGCCGGCATGGCGGCGCCGCTCACGCCGTTGAAGTAGCTGGCGTTCGAGGGCAGCACCATCAGGTCGGCGCCTACGCCGTTGGTGCGCATCTTCGAGTCGTTGAGCATGCCGATGAAGATGCCCACGATCGACAGGATCATGATGACTTCAATGGCGACGGCGAGCACGCTGATGATCGACCTGAGCGGCCGGTGCAGAAGGTTGGCGAAGACGAGCTTGTTCATGGAATGCCCTCTGGCGCGCGACCGCGCTCTCTTTTCAGCCTAGCAGCAGAGAGCGGGGAACTAGGGACTGAGGGACTTAGCGACTAGAGAAACTTAACCAGAGGGGCGTCTTGCTGTCAGCTGTTAGCAGTTTGCTGTCTGCTACTCAAGCCACCTAGCCCCTAGCCCTCAGCCCTGCTTCCTCAACTGGGACGGGTGTTTCCCGCTAGGGAACCCCTGTCAAAGGTACCCCGAGACGCTCTAAAATCTCTTTGACGAGGCCCGGAAGCGGGTTTATCGTGATTTTGGAATTCCTTTGGCTTTAACGGCGTATTCCTCTGGTTTCCGATGGGAAATTTTGGTGAAGACCTGCGTATGGAGCGGATTGCCCGCGGCATCGCGCTGGATGACATCACGGCGGTCACCAAGATCAGTCAGCGTCATCTTATGGCGTTGGAGCAAGGCCATTTCCGTTTGCTCCCCGGCGGAATTCTGAGCAAGGGCATTGTTCGCGGCTACGCGGGCGCCCTGGGGTTCGATCAGCAGGCCCAGCAGGAATGGATCGAGCGCTTCATGAGAGCCTCCAACGCGGCCGGCGAGCCGGTTGAGGATGGCAGCGGCTGGGCGGCCTTCGCAGAGAACGTGGGCCGGGCGCGCATCCTGCGCCGCGAGGCTGCGCAGGTACGCCTGCGTTGGACGGGTGCTGCGGTGCTGCTCGGCGTGGCCGTGTTCGGCGCCTTCTGTACGATTCGCTATTACGGGTATCGCTCCGGCTGGTGGCCGAGCGTGGTGCCCACCCACGTCATGTCTGCCGCGGTGCACTCTACCTGGAACTGGATTCACGCGCAGGGCTCGCGGCTTGCTTCCATCTTCGGCGGTTAGGCCTTTTCGGTCTTCCCATCTAACTCCATTTGCTGCCGTTTAACGCACGCCACGCGCCATTCGCTGCCGTCCGTTGCCCCTTTGCTCCGCTACAGTTACCATAGATTCATACGCCGACAGGCTCCGGCCTGTGCGTGCAGTTCTGTTCGATCAAGTGCAAAGAACCGCTTCATCAGCTGGCCCCGCTATCCTGCTATCGCCATGCCGGCAATTTCCCTTGAAGGGGAGGAGTAGAAGTTGAGCGACCGCTTTTTGTTTACCTCTGAATCAGTGACCGAAGGCCATCCGGATAAAATCGCCGACCAGGTTTCTGACGCCATTCTCGATGCCTGCCTGGAGCAGGATCCCTACAGCCGCGTCGCTGCCGAGACCCTGACCGCAACCGGCCTTGTCGTTATTGCGGGCGAAATCACCACCAAGGCGTATGTGGATTTTCAGACGCTGGTCCGCGGCGTTGTGGCCTCGATCGGCTACGACAACGCGCTCTACGGCTTCGACTCGAATACCTGCGCCGTGATTTCGTCGATCAACAAGCAGTCGGGTGACATCGCCCAGGGTGTTGACACCGGCGGTGCCGGCGACCAGGGCATGATGTTCGGCTACGCCTCCAATGACACCCCTGAGCTGATGCCTGCTCCCATTTCGCTGGCCCACAAGCTCACGCGCCAGCTCACGCATGTGCGCAAGAACGGCAAGCTGCCTTACCTGCGTCCCGACGGCAAGAGCCAGGTGACGGTAGAGTACGACGAGAACGGAAAGCCGGCGCGCATTGATGCCGTGGTCATCTCGAGCCAGCACTCCGAGGCTGTTACCAACGACGAGCTGCACGCCGACGTTCTCAAGCAGGTGATCCAGGCTGTGCTGCCGGCCAAGTGGCTCGATGAGCACACCAAGTACCACATCAATCCTACCGGTCGGTTTGTGATCGGCGGACCGATGGGCGACACCGGACTGACCGGACGCAAGATCATCGTGGACACCTACGGCGGCATGGGCCGTCACGGCGGCGGCGCCTTTTCGGGCAAGGATCCGACAAAGGTGGACCGCTCCGCAGCCTACATGGCCCGCCACATTGCCAAGAACATTGTGGCCGCGGGCCTGGCTGACAAGGCAGAGGTCGAGCTGGCCTATGCCATTGGCGTGGCCGAGCCGGTGAGCGTGCTCGTGGAGACCTTTGGCACGGGCAAAATCAGCGAGGCAAAGCTGACCAGCCTTGTGCGCAAGAACTTTGCGCTCACGCCCAAGGGCATTATTGAGAGCCTCAACCTGCGCCGCCCCATTTACCAGCAGACGGCAGCCTATGGTCACTTTGGCCGCACCGAGCCCGAGTTCAGCTGGGAAGCGACCGATAAAGCAGCCAGGCTTGCCGAGCAGGCAGGCGTGGCGCTGGCGGCCAAGTAAGCGCGAATCAAGAACGAATCAATCGCGCCTGACATGAGGGCAGTTGCTCCGGCAACTGCCTTCTTTCTTTCAGCCAGAGCAATGGACTGGGCTGCAGCCCGATACCGTAAAATTCTCTGCGGATATTCGAAACCCAAAATGCGGAGATCCTGATGCGTATCTCTTCGCTCTTTGTACTTCTTTTGGCGATTTGTGCTTTCGCCGCTGCCCAGACCCCCGCGCCTCAAAACGTTCCCTGGTCCTATCAGGGCCACACCGGTCCGCTGGTGTGGTACAAGCTCGATCGTTCTTACTCGGCCTGCAACAAAGGCCACGAGCAGTCGCCGGTGGAGATCCGCGGCGCGCGGCTCAACAGCGCCCTGCAGCCCATCGAGTTCCGCTACATCGGCGGCCCGATAACGCTGACCAACAACGGAACCACAATCGAGGGACGCGTCGATCCAGGCAGCTACATCGTGGCTGACGGCGTGCGCTACAACCTCACCGGCTTCGAGTTCCACCACCCCAGCGAGCACGCCATCGGCAAAAAGCTCTTTGACATGGAACTCGACCTGATGCACCAGAGCGCGGACGGAAAGCATGCCAATATCGCCGTACTGTTCAGCGAGGATCGTGGATTCCCGAATGCGACGCTCGCAACGCTGTGGGAGAATCTGCCCACGCGCGCCGGGCAGAGCGAGAAGATCGCCGACATGGTGAACCTCGGCGGCCTCCTGCCGGGCGACCGCGGCTACTGGACCTACATGGGCTCGGAACTGACGCCGCCCTGCACCGAAGGCGTCCGCTGGTTCGTGCTCGAACAGCCGGTCAGTATCAGCCGCGAGCAGCTCAATGCCTTTGCGAGTTTATTCAAGATGAACACGCGGCCAACGCAGGACTTGCACGGACGGAAGATTGAAGCGAACGAGTAGAAGCAGTGGTCAGCAAACAGGGAATAAGGAACAGAGAACAGGTTCGCTGCCTCTCTGACTTGCTAGCTCAGCGGCGTGAGCCGCAGAACCAGACCATTGTGGCCGGCTTCCACCTGCACGCCGGTTACGTCTTTCACCAAGTAGTGCGCGGCGTCCAGCGATTCGATCGGGTGCGAGAAAGTCGTGGCGACGACCGTGCATCCGGCAGCGCGGCCGGCCTGCGCGCCGGATGCCGAGTCCTCGAATACCACGCACTCTTCGGGTGGGAAGCCGAGCAGTGCTGCGCCCGCGCGGAACGGCTCAGGATGCGGTTTGCCGAGCGTCACGTGGTTGGCTGTGACGAGGCGCTCAGGCACCAGGATGCCGCTGGCTGCAAGACGCGCGCGCGCGAGGCGCTCGGTCGCGCTGGTTACCACGGTCCAGCGGTCGCGCGGCAGCGCGCGCACCAGTTCCGGCACGCCGGGAAGCACAGCCACGCCTTCGTTGTCGGCGATTTCAATGTCTTCGATGATCTTCAGCTCGGCTTCGGAGTCGAGATCGGGACGAAGTTTGGCAAGCGTCTCGATGGCGCGGCGGCCGTGGGCGATGCTGATGGCGTGCTCTGGATCGATGCCGCGCATCCCGGACCACGTGGTCCAGCTCCGTTCAACGGAGCCGATAGACGAGATCAGGATCCCGTCCATGTCGAATAAGACGCCCTGACAATGAATCTGAACCGGGGATGCTGAGACCGAAGAACCCATAAGTAGATTTTAGAGCCGCACGCTGCTAAGGATTCTCCGGCTGATCGATTTGGCCGAACTGCACCTTCGGCGGATTGGCGATTTGAATCGACACGTGGACGGGGTGGTTGCGCCCGCCTGCGACTACCCGGTTATCGCCGACCGCGATGGCGCCATCGGCGATCTTCGCATCGCCGCTCCACTCATCGAAGTGCGCGAGCGTCGGCGGAATATCGCTGGCGTCTGCACCAGCATCCGCGTTGGTATTCGTCACAGCGCCATGCCTCCAGTCGAAGTGCAGCTTTCCCTTCGCGGATGTTGCCAGATCGGCCGGCGTAAAGCCGGAAGCGTCGATCGTTCCGTTCATGTTGATAGCGCCGCCGGTCCAGCGCATGGCGAGAAGCTGACCTACCGCAGGCGCGCTGAGTCGTTCCAGATGACCTTCGATGGTGTAGGCGGGCTGCTGCTGGTCGCTGCTGACCCAACGCAACGTACCGCTGCCGTGAAAATGGCCGCCGAGAAGAGTTGCGTCAACATCGGTAAGGTCTGCTGTGTTGCCTGTGATTTCGATGCTGGTCGAGCCGTTGGTCAGAGTCACCGGGCCGAGGATTAGCGTGTTGGCCTTGATGGTTCCGTGCATCGCGGGCCACGGCGGAGCTGAAGACGAGCTCAACCGGTCAATGAGTTTCGAGAGCACAGTGCCCGGCTGGCGTGCGCCCAGGAATGCGTTCTGGAGGGTCGCTGCATTGAGCGAGGCGAACTGCGCCTGAAACTGCGGCTCGCAGGACGGCGTGCTTTTCGCCGCGGCCTCTGGAGCGCCGTTTTCGGGGGCCGCGCAGTTTGCCGGCAGCGTAATGCTGGCTGTCCCTTTCACCGGCCCGTAGGTAAAGACGACTGGGTCGAATTCGGTTGCCATGCCGCCAAGGTGCAGCGTGGCCTGCGCGATCTGAACGTGGTTGGCGAGGTAATCTGCGCGCCAGTTCGCGTTGCGCAGCGTAACAGTGCCCACCAGGGTGTCGGTCGCGGGCCGCATGCCGCGGTCGAAATCCGTGCGGGCCAGGTCCGTGCGTGCAGGCTCGGTTGCTGCGGTGCGGCTGGTCGCGGTTTTTCGTGCGGTTTGCGTGGTGGACGGCGGCATTGGAGGCGCCGCGGGCG
>JASIJX010000456.1 GCA_030049955.1 Acidobacteriaceae bacterium | reverse complement strand
CGCCGCTGGGACCGGAAATTGTGACCACAGACGAGATCCCCAACCCGGCAAATCTGGATCTGCGGCTATGGCTCAACGACGAGCTGATGCAGGACTCGAATACGAAGAACATGATCTTTCAGATTCCGGAGACAATCGCAGCGCTCACCGCCGTACTTACGCTCGATCCGGGAGACATGATCGTAATGGGCACTCCGGAAGGAGTGGGCTTCGCACGCGGACGCGCGCTGCGGGCGGGCGATCATTTGCGCGCCGAGATTGAAGGACTGGGCCATCTGGACACGTATATCGGAGAGCAGCAATGAAAAGCATGGGAGCGGGCCCAGGAGTCGGCCTGAGAGTAGGATTGATCGGCGCGGGGTTCATGGGCCGCACCAATGCGGAGACGGTGAAGCGCTATACACATGGCGCTCATCTGGTGGCGATTGCCGGCGGAAACCGTGCCGTGGCGCTTGCTGCAGAGTATGGCATGGTGGCGGAACCGAGCGTGGAGGCGCTGCTGGCGCGGCCGGATGTGGATGCAGTGTTGATCAGCACGCCGCACGCGGCGCACGCAAAGCAGGCAATTGCGGCTGCCCGTGCAGGTAAGCACATTCTGCTTGATAAGCCGATGGCGACCACCCTCGAGGACTGCGACCGCATTCTGGAAGCAGTGCGCAGAGCCGGCGTGCGTCTGATGATCATGTTTGGGCAGCGCTTTCGCGATTGCAACCTCGAAGCATATCGGCTGGTGCGCGCCGGCGCCATCGGTCAGGTGCGCATGATGCAGGAGCAGATTCTGGCGGCCGGCGGCCTGGCCTCGCTGCCCGCGTGGCAATCGTTGCCGGAGAATGTGGGCATCCTGATCGGCCACGCAGTGCACAACATCGACCGCATTCGCTGGATCAGTGGAGCCGAGATCGTAAGCATCAGCGCCCAGGTGCAGCGCGACCCCTCCACAAACAATGAAGTTTCAAGCATGGTGCTGCTCGGGCTGGCAAATGGGGCCATGGCGACGCTTTGGGCTTCCTGGGGCATCGCTTCGCCTGCATTTCCGCACACCGCTTCGCGGTCACTCATCGCAGGAGAGACGGGGAACCTGGACTGTGATGCCTATGGCGATCTGCGTTTGGGGCAGGGAAGTGAGTGGAAGGTGATCACCGTGCAAGCGCCGATTGACTGGGCGGGCGAAGGAGCGCTCTCGCGCGTGCGTATGGAGGCGTACCGACGGCAGCACCAGGAGTTCTTCGATGCCATTCGTGAAAATCGAGAGCCTTCGGTGACAGGAGAGGATGGGCGCGCCGCTGTGCAAGTGGCGCTGGCTGCGTATCAGAGTGCCACGGAAGGCCGAGTGATTTATCTCAATGCGCAGAAGCCCTGACAAAAACAGGAAGAGGGAAAAGGATGCGATGGTAATGCCCGCGGACGATAAGCTCGCAATCAGCGGTGGACCCAAATCAATCAGGGACACGCTGCCCAATTGTTTTTCTGCCGCGGGACGCACGTTCGGTGCGGAAGAAGAAGCGCTCGTGCTGGATGCGCTGCGCAGCGGCTGCCTGAGCCGCAATGGCGGCCGCATGGTGAAAGGTCTTGAGCGTGATTTTGCCGCGGCGCTGGGCGTCCCGCACGCTGTGGCTTGCTCAAGCGGCACCGCATGCGTGCACCTCGCCGTCGCGGCGCTCGATCTGGAACCGGGGGATGAAGTCATTGTGCCTCCAATTACGGATATCGGGACCATTCTGCCGGTGCTGTGGCAGAATGCGATTCCGGTGTTTGCGGACGTGGACCCGGAGACGATGCTGATCGAACCAGCATCGGTCGCAAAAGCGATCACCTCGCGCACGCGTGCGGTGATTGCCGTTCACCTTGCCGGAATGCCCTGCGCTCTCGATGAGCTGCACTCTTTATGCGAAGAACATGGAATCGTCCTTATCGAGGACTGCTCCCAGGCTTTCTGGGCCGAATACAAAGGCGATTTCGTCGGCACGATCGGAGCGATGGCGTGCTTCAGCCTGCAGCAGACCAAGCATATGACCTGCGGCGAAGGCGGCCTGATGGTTACGGCCAACGATGGCTATGCGCGGCGTGCGTTGCTATTCTCCGATAAAGCCTGGCCGCGCGAGTCGGGCACGCTCGGTTCCTGCCGTTTCCTGTTTCTTTCGCAGAACTACCGTATGAGCGAGCTTTGCGGAGCGGTAGCGTGGGCGCAGCTAGGAAAAGTTGCCGCAAGCGTTGAGCGGCGGCGCAGGTCGGCCGCCCTGTTGAGCGAAAAAATCGCCGGCCTCGACGGCGTCGGCGCGCCGCGCGTGCCCGAGGGAACAAATCCTGTGTACTGGCTTTACATGCTGCGTGTAGACAAACGCTCCGGCGCCGATGCGCAGACCTTCGGCGAGGCGCTGATAGCGGAAGGCGTACCGGCTTGGGTGCGCTATATCGTCGATCCGCTTTACATGTCCCCGATATTTGCGGAAGCCTGCACTTACGGCACGAGCGGCTATCCACTCACGGAGTATTCCACGCAGGTGTTTCAGCGCGGCCTATGCCCGAACGCCGAAGCTGCGCTCAGCCAAGTGATTGCAATCCACTGGAATGAGAACTACACGGAGGCGCACGTAGAGCAGATCGCCGCCGCCATTCGCAAGGTTGCGGCGCATTATGGGGAAAAAGGCTGAGCCATGCCGCTATCCGTTGAGGAACTGGAGCAGACAGGACCGATCGAGATCGAGGCAATCGACCTGATGCGCGTTGCTGTACCGATGCTCGAACCATTCCGCATCAGCTCAGGCGAAGTCTCGTGCAAGGAAGCTCTGCTTGTGAAGCTGCGCAGCGCAGGCACCTTGGGATGGGGCGAGTCATCCTCCATGCCTGGAGGCTTCTACTCGCAGGACACGCCCGATGGTTGCCAGCGCCAACTGCTGAATGTGCTACCGGTACTATGCGGAATGCGCTTCCGTACGATGCGCGAGTTCGAGCTCTGGCTGCTGAGCGCGGAACTGTCGCCGTTTGTGCGGGTGGCTCTTGAAACGGCGGCGTGGGAACTGCTGGCGCGCGAGCGGAATGTACCGATAGGCGATCTTTTCGCATTGCCGAGAAGGCCCATTGAATCGGGCCTGGCCGTCGGGCTCTATCCTACGTTGGACGACCTGCACGGCGCGCTCAAACGATACGACGCCAAGCGCTATTGCCGTCTCAAAATCAAGATCAAGCGCGGACAGGACATCCAACTCGTCCGCGCAGTGCGCGAATGGTTTGCAGATATCCCCCTCTTTGTGGACGCGAACGCCGACTACAACAGCGCCGATATAGACACGCTGCGCGAACTGGACAACTTCGGACTGATGATGATCGAGCAGCCCTTCGCGCGCGCTGATCTCGAGTCATCCGCCGTGTTGCAGCGCCAGATAACAACTCCGCTCTGCTTTGACGAGGGCATTGAATCGGCGGCTGATGTGCACGAGGCGGCGAAGGCCGGCGCCTGTCGCATTGTGAACATCAAGCTGCAACGGGTAGGCGGCTTTCTTGAGGCGTTGCGTGTTGCCGAGGCTTGTGGCCAGCACCGCATGCCCTTTTGGATGGGGACTATGCCGGAACTTGGCGTGGGCAGCGCGCAGGCTCTGGTGCTGGCTGCACATCCCGGTTGCACCTATCCGACGGACGTCGAACCCAGTGCGCGCTGGTACACGGGAGACATCCTGCGGCCGGAGCTGTGCATGCGGGAGGGCCACATCGTGATCCCTGACGGTGCGGGGCTCGGCTTCGAGGTGGATGAAGATGCAATAGCGCGGTTCGAGAAGGCCCGCTGGAGCTTCGCAAGGTGAACGAACACCTGGCGCTGCATACCGCCGATTACGTCGTCGTAGCCGGCTATTTTGTGCTGGTGCTCTGGATTGGGCTGTGGTTTCGCAATCGGCTCGCCAATGTGGGAGACTACTTCGCCGGAGGCCACCAGGTGCCATGGTGGATGGCAGGCATCTCCCACTACATGTCGAGCTTCAGCGCCTTCTCCTTTATCGCCTACGCGCAGATCGGATACATGTACGGGTGGGTAGCGGTCACGCTGTTCTGGGTCAGCGTGCCGGCTTGCCTGGCTGGCGGCGCCATATTTGCGCGGCGGTGGCGGCGCGCGCGCGTGATCACGCCCATCGAGTTCATCGAGATGCGCTATGACGATGCCCTGCGGCAAACCTTTGCGTGGGCGGGCATTCCGATGAAGATTTTTGATGATGCGCTGAAAATCTTTGCGACCGGCCTGTTTGTTTCTGTCGCCGCTGGGCTCGATCTGCGCTGGTCCATCTGCGCTTGCGGCGGAGTCATGGTGGCCTACACGTTTTTTGGCGGCCTTTGGGCTTTGATCGCTACGGACTACGTCCAGTTCCTCATGAAGTCCTTGGCAATTCTGCTGATGCTGCCGCTCGCGCTGCATGCCTGCGGCGGCGTACGTACTGCGTTTCAAGGGCTGCCGCACGGGTTCTTGAGACCGGTCAATGGGCCTTACGGCTGGTTGTATGTTGTGGGCTTCGCCTGCGTGATGCTGGTGAGCTACAACGCAAGCTGGTCTCTGGCGCAAAAGTATTACTGTGTGCCCGATGAATGCTCGGCTTCGAAAGCCGCATATCTCGCCGCCGCGCTCAATGTTGTGGGCGCGCCACTCATGGTGCTGCCGGCGATCATCGGACGGAATCTCTTGCCTGACCTGGCTGTGCGCGGCAACACGGCTGATACTTACCTCTTGCTGGTCATGCGGCTGTTGCCCGAGGGCATGGTCGGCATCATTCTGGCCGCAATGTTCTCCGCAACAATGGCCGCCGTCAGCGCTGACTTCAATGCCGTCGCCAGTGTGCTCACGAAGGATGTATACCACCGGCTCATCCGCAATGACGCCACGGAAAGCGGTTTGCTTCAGGTAGGCCGATGGCTGACGCTCGCGCTTGGTGCGACTACCACACTGCTGGCACTGCTGATCGCGCTGCGGCATCGCGAAGCGCTGTTCGGTCTCATGGTAACCGTCTTCGGCTTGCTGATGGCACCCACTTTGCTGCCATTGCTTGCCGGGCTGACATTGCGATGGGTGAGCACGCGCGGAGCCTTGCTTGGATTTTTCGCAGGCCTGGGCACCGGCATCACCATGCTTCTGCTCGGGGACTTCTGGAAGCCTGCGGCGACACTCTTCGGGAATGCCAATGGTTTCGAAGGATTCTCCCTGATTGTCAATACAGCGATGACACTCGCCGGCATGGCGGTGGGCAGTCTTTGGAAGCAGGGAAATGAAGCGGAGCAAAGCAGGCGCGCGGCGTTTCTTGCACGCCTTCGGCAGCCCGTGGAGAAGCCAGAGCGAGCCCTAATCGAGATTTCGATGGCAGGCGGTGTACTGACTCTCTCCACTACGGCGGTCGGCGTGCTGATCGCGCTCGCGGGGGCAATCAGCCGCGATGTCGCCGCACGCTGGATGGATGGGTGCGCAGCGCTTACCATGTTTCTGATCGCATGGTTATCGCGCCGAGCGAGGGTTTCGCGCGCTGAGAGCGTTTGCAATCTGTCATAGTGGCATAGCTGCGATGACCGAACCTAAAAAATGAGCTTTACCGAGCCTCGAACGCTCTGGCCGTCAGTGCCGGGATGTTCACGAGGTTCGTACCGCCGGCTGTCGCTGTGATTGTCCCGAACCGGCTACCTGCCGGCCACCTCGAGCAATCGTGAATCTCTGTTTTTCTCGAAGCTCATCGGTCAATTGCTGAAAAATGCTCCTGTTCCACAGCGACTCGTTATGAATTTGCCAACCGCCAATGCACGACGGGCGGCGGGGAGCGTTTCTCTATTGGCATTATTTGTTATCTTTTGAAATTTTTCTTGACAAGCCGTAAATGGCCTGATAAATGCTTAAGACACATAGCAGATGCGTCTGCGGCTGCACCACCGAACTGGCCAGGTCTCCATCCTATTCAGCGGTTGACTGGTCGAGACAGCTGGCCGGCAAGCCGTGGCAGACGTGCAGGCTACAGATTGGCAGTCGAAAACCACGTCGATGCAGAACCAAGCGTACATAGGACTGCGGTGCATGAAGAGCATCCTCGAGCCAAAAGAGCCGCCGTCGCAACGGGGCCAACTTCGGAACGTAAGTTCTTACAAGCTCTGAGTATCCTGTGTTTGAACTTTACTGTATGTATCTAACTCGTACCTTCATTAAGGTCTTAGCGCCGCATGCAGCAGAGCCGTTATGGCACCGATTCTGAGGCAAGCGAGCATCGTGAGTGCAATTCGCGTTTTTAACCGCCAATGGCAGGTGGATTAGATCAATCAGGACGCTCTGAAGAGTTTCACCAATAACACGACTTCGGGCCGACACATGTTGGCGATGTACTAAAGAGGGAGGCTGACAATTGATGACAAAGACAATCAAGATGCTGGTCGTGATTCCGTTGGTCATTGCATCCAGTATCCTACTGGGACAAAACATCACCGGTTCGATCGTTGGCGATGTGACGGATCAGGGAGGCGCGGCGGTTCCCGGCGCGCAGATCGTCGTAACCAACTCCGCGACAGGAGCGACTTTTCAGGTCGTATCAGACCAGCATGGAACCTACTCGGTTCCTGGACTGCTTCCTGGCGTCTATCAGGTAACTGTCAAAGAAAACGGTTTTGACACATTTAAGGCCACCGACGTGCGTGTGTTCTCGTCGGATATCAGGCGCGTGGACACAAAACTCTCCGTCGGGACGCTGCAGCAAACCGTGGTGGTGACCGATCAGGCCCCTATCATCACAACAGATTCCATGACCATTGGCGGCTCAGTCACGCCGACTCAGCTCGCAGCGTTGCCCACCTCCATGCAGACGATCGACGCTTTTGTCGCGCTGGCGCCAGGAGTTCAGTCTTATGGAGACGCAGCCGACCCGGAAATCGGCGGCGGAAGCCACTGGGGCAGTTTGAATTTTACGTTGAACGGTGTCGAGGTGAACGACCCCGGTAACAGCGGCGCGGTCACCGTCCAAGGCGCCGGAGCACTTGTCCTGCCGCCGCCCAGCTCGATTCAGGAGCTCGACGTGCAAAGCAATGACATGAGCGCCAAGTATACCGGGCACGCCGGCGTGACAATGGTGACCAAGGGCGGAACGACCGTATTCCACGGCTTGTTGTATGAGTACGTCCAGAATACCGACCTGAACGCCAACAGTTTCCTACTAAACGCGGCAGGAGATCCTCGCCCGGCTGCTCACCTCAATCAATTCGGGGGCAATTTAGGCGGTCCCGTTCCACTTTTACGCAAGAAGCTTTTCTTCTTCTTCGATTACAACGTATACCGTAACGAGAACGCGAGCACAGTTCAGCTAACTCTTCCTGGTATGAATATGCGGCAGGGTAACTTTGCCGCATTAACAACGCAGCTTTACAACCCGTTCACCGGACAGCCATTTACAGGCAACCAGATTCCTTCCGGGATGATTACTTCTCAAGCTACAACGTTGTTGAAGTATCTTCCGGCTGTTTCACCCTCGAGTCCCGGCTTGCCTTCCGGCGGAATCAATTACGTCACCGCTGTGCCGGTCACACAAGATGTCGATGCCGAAGATCTAAGGATCGATTACAACATTTCTTCTAGCGACCGAATCTTTGGTGTTTTCGCACGCCGTGTTGCAGAGCCGTGGGATTCAGCCGCGAGCTATCCGGCAGACTATGGACAGGGGGTTTACGGCTACAAGGATACGACCGTGAGCGGAACTGAAACTCATACTTTCAGTCCATCGACTCTTAACGAACTGCGCATCGCGTGGGGGAACTATGCGACAAAATTCGCCGGGCAAAACCAGGATGTTAATCCCCAGACGTTGTTTCCTCAGATGCCCACCACGTTTTATCGCGGCCTGACCACAATGACGATGAGCGGCTACACCGGCATGTTCTATGACTACGGAACCGGCTACTACACGCCTCGCTATAACGCGGAATTTAACGACAACTTCACGCACGTTCTGAACCGGCATACGATTGAAGCGGGCTTTGACGAAAATGGATACAAAGTAAATTCCCGCGTTCCCTCCACTGGAAGCGCCACGGGTGCATTCACTTTCTCCGGAGAATGGACAGGGAATTTGGGCTGGCCGGGTCAGCCGCACTCCGGTGGCAATGCCTTCGCGGATTTCCTCCTGGGCACGGCGAACAGTTCCACAACGGCACCGGTCGGCGCCTTTGCCGAGGACATTTATTCGAGGGACTGGGGGATGTATGCCCAGGATACCTGGCAGGTCACGCCGAAACTTACGATTGTTGCGGGCGTGCGATACGAGTATGAAAGCCCCTGGCTCTATAGGACCCAGACCGTCACAACATTTGACATAGCGAATGACAAACTGGTTCTGCCAGAAAATAGCGCGACACCAACGTTGCCGGCGGGCGCCTCTCAGGCCTTGTTCAGCGCTTACCCGTACGAAACGACGCAAAGCATCGGTCTGCCCACAGACTACATTCAGCCGGACCGCACAAATTTCGCGCCTCGCGTCGGATTTGCATTTCGGCCATTTGCTGATGGACGCACGGTGGTGCGTGGCGGATATGGAATTTATTACAACTTTCAGCCATGCTTTGTTGGATCGCGCGAAGACGCCTACAATCCTCCGTGGCAGTTTTCCATCAGTCAAACGTTTACCAGCAAGCTACCTGGGAAACCTACATCACCCTATCTTCCAGATATCACCTTTTCCAACCCTTTCCCGAGCGTAAATTCCTCGACCGTGGTGACGCCGAACCCGACAATTGACATGTTCCAGTGGAACTTTAAAAACGCCGAGATACAGGAGTGGAACCTGACATTGGAGCACCAATTCGGCAGGAACTGGAGCGCGCGGTCTTCCTATGTAGGAAACGTCGCAAAGCATTTGCCGTACAATGGCGGGCCGATTAACGTTCCGAATGTGCAGATACCTAATGAATCCCTGCAGGCGCAGCGCCCCTTCCAACCATTTGGCGCAATTAGTGATACTTACAGCGAGGGCTACGAGAACTTTAATCAATTGCTGTTAGGCGTCAACCGGCGCTTCGATAACGGCCTCAGCTTTGAAGCGCAATATCAGTACGATCGAGGCCTCGACGACGTCGGGGAGTCCGTTGGGCCGCAACAGTGGCAGGAGCCGTGGCTTGATTATGGAAACTCCACTGCGCTCGCGCGGCAATGGCTGGTGTTTAACTATGTGTACGATCTTCCATTCGGGAAGGGACGGCAATTTCTGGGAAGCACCGGCGATCTCGCAAATGAGATCATCGGCGGTTGGCGGCTTGCTGGTATATCGACCTACGGCGGAGGAACGCCCTTCTCCGTTACATACTCACAGACCGGAACAACCTTCGTTGGCTGGTGGCCTGGCAGGGCGAGCAGGGTCCCTGGCGTACCTTTGTATGCCGGACAATCCAAATCGCACAACATTTTGAAAGGTGTCCCATGGTTCAACACTGCGGCATTCGCTCCTCCGCAGCCTTGGGGCTGGGGTAATTCAGCACGCGATCTTCTATTTACACCAGGCTTCTGGAATTGGGACATGAGCGGGTCAAAAACATTTCCTACGTGGTCGGATCGGTTGAATTTCGATTTTCGTGCTGATTTCTTCGACGCTTTCAATCACTTTAATCTTGGGGCACCTGTCGAAAGCATCGCCGATAGTCGGGACGGAGGCACGGCAGTGGCTAACTCCGGCGCAATCGTGAGCGGAAGCGGTCAGCGGTCGATTCAACTAAGCCTGAGCGCGAGGTTTTAAGGCTTTTACTCAGAGCGGTACAAAGTTTGCTTCATGCGTTTCCAAACAAGCAGCGAGGCTCGCACCAGGCAGTGCGAGCCTCAATTTCTTTCTAAGCGGGATGAGTCCGGCAGACATACAGGCAGGGCAGTGCGAACGATGTTGTAACCTGATTGGCTATTGGATTTTAGGGAGGAAAGGTCAACCGAATGGGTCGCCATGGGCCATTAGTTGTTCTCCTGATCGCGATTGGATTCTCAGCGCCTGCCGTGGCGCAGATGGGATTTCCGTCCGAAGGACCGACACGCATCGCAAATGAGGATCTCGATCCTGCCCGAACACCAGCGGTCCTGACCATGGAATCCACCATGCATCGGCCGCTGAGCGAGCAATATATCTGGACGAAAGCCGATGGGGTGCCGGCCGATGTAATCTCAGCGGCCGATTGGCTCCCCGGAGTCGACAGCGATCTGCAGCCCCACTATTTTCGTCGGACCTTTGATGTTAACTCCCTGCCATCGCAAGCAACCCTTTATATCGCCGGGCCACGCTCCGCCACCGTCTACCTCAATGGCCAGCGCGTGGGCAAATACGAGCTCAACCTCGATTCGCGAATGGGCATCCGGGTCTACGCTTGTGACGTAACCGGAGTGCTCCGTGCAGGCAAGAATACGCTGGCGATCGAAGCAGTGCGGGGTCCAAACATCGGCAACGCTGCAAATACCCGGCTCAGCATTCAGCAGACGCGCGGTGAAGTTCTTGTGCTTAAGATCCTGCCCGCTGCGCCGGGCATCGCTGCAGCTCCGCTGCTGGTGAGTGATACGCAATGGAAAGCTTCTTTGCAGGCTTCCAATGATTGGCAGAGCACAGCCTTTGACGATAGCGGCTGGCCATCCGCGGACAGCCTCGGGGGTATCGAGAGCTCAATAGAGTTCTTTCAATGGAATGTTGACGCCGGAATGTATGTGTGGCCGGGTTACGACGGCATTTCTCCCTTTCTGGGGCAGTTTCACCTGGCTCCCGTTAGCGTAACGCATGCATATAGGGGAATAGGCGAGCTAAGCGGCTTCGAGTCTCTTACGAAAGATGGCCCCTCGCGCGCTGAACTTACCGTCGAGTTACCGGCCGCGACTGTTTCTGAGCAGGATGCACCGCAGATCCTGCTGGACTTTGGCCGAGAGGTTGTTGGACGGGTGGAGATTGAATCGGATTCCGATCATCCGAGTGACGTCACGATTCAATATGGCGAGTCGGAAATGGAAGCGCTTCGGGATCCGTATCTGGGTGTCGACCCGGTCCACGTGGCTCCGCATGCATTGGCATATGGCCCTAAGAGCGCCTTCCGGTTCGCGATTATCCGTTTTATAGGCGGGAGAAAGACCGCTTATAAGTCTATTGAACTAGACGGCATCGCTTATCCGGTCACATATCAGGGATATTTTTTGTCATCGGATGCGGCGCTGAATCAGATGTGGACGATTGGCGCCTACACTGCGCATCTCTGCATGCAGGACGACATCTGGGACGCTCCCAAGCGCGATCGCGGCCGCTGGATGGGAGATCTTGACGTGAGCGGACGAACCATTGAAGACGCCTTCGGGGGCGGATTCCTGATGGACGACACGCTGGATCGTCTTCTGGGGGCCGCGCCAATCAAAAGGGATGTGAACGGAATCCCTGGCTATTCGGCATTCTGGGTCACTGGAGAAACGGAATACTACCGGCACACGGGCTCGTTGCAGCAACTGGAGGCGGCGCATACTCGTTTGGTACAACTCCTCGACTATCTGGAATCGGAGATGGATCAGCGCGATCTATTCGCGGACACGAATCACGCATGGCCGTTCGTCGATTGGTCGCCCGACCTGAATGGGGATACTCCCGAGGCCAGGCGAGGCACGCAATTCGAATTCTACGCGGCCTTCCGGGATGGCGCGTATCTTCTGCACGCACTGCATGACGAGTCTAACGCGGATCGCTTCGACAAAGAAGCAGATGCCATCAAAGCAGCGGCCCAGCGGTATCTCCGCGACCCTTCAGGCACCTATGGCACTCGCTGGCAAACCAACGCGTATGCGGTCTTGTCCGGAGTTGCCGATCCTTCGCAGTATTCGGCGATCTGGAGCAATGTGCTTTCGAACGTCGGGCACGCCAGCGACAGCAGCCTGATCATCACTCCCTACTATAACTATTACGTGATCAGTGCCATGGCCGAGATGGGGCATCGCGCCGAGGCACTGAACTGGATCCGTAAGTACTGGGGCGGGATGCTGGATGAGGGAGCAACCAGTTTCTGGGAGGGGTATGATCCCACCTGGTACAAGGGCGTATTGTTTCATGCGTCTCTGCAGGCCGATAATATGTCCGGTTACAAAGTGAGTCTGGCTCATGGATGGTCCAGCGGCGTGACACCGTGGCTGATGGAGCAGGTCCTGGGAATTCATGCGCGAGGCCCGGGCTTCGCACAAGTGGATATTCGCCCCGACCTGATTGATCTCGAATGGGCTAAAGGCGCCGAGCCCACGCCCCGCGGCATGCTGGGGGTAAGTATTCGCAAAGAGTCCGGCTACATTGTCTCCATTGATCTTCCGCCTCAGACAGAGGCGCAAGTCTCAGTTCCGGCGAGCTCCCCGAACGCATCAGTTACGGTCAACGGCAAAGTGGCCGCTACTCATCCTGATGAGAATGGTACGCGCGCAATCGTGCTGCTTCAGACCGGGGGACACTTCGAGATTCACAGCCGTTGAACATCGTGGGTCGGCCTGCACTTCGCCCAATCTTCGGGTGTTTGAATGGTAGAGGGCATTGTGACAAGTCGCCATCTACATCCGTGTGAGGGTTACGAAATAAACGTCATTCTGCCGCATGGGAAATGTTTGCTCGAAAGTTCCGTGGCGGACATTGACGGTGCGTATCTCGGCAGGGGCACCGGAAGCGCTGGACTGAAGGACCGCGAGCTGATTACGCGTGAGTTGAGAGGGAGCGCCAAGATGGAGGTAGGCCGTATAGGCATCATTCTGTTGATAGCCGATACGATAGATGGCGAGGCGATATCGGCCGGGATGGAGGTGGCTCAGCGCAAGCACAACCGGGTTGACGGAACGCGCGGGAAGCGGCTGCTTATAAAAGGTCTGATCGTCCATCCCGGGGGGCGGCGCAAGGGGAGTATAGTTCCAGAACAGCGCCTGAATCTGGCGATCACCGCTGCGCGTAATCCAAGCTTGAGGGTCACCGGGCGCGGTGTCGGTCAGGGCGACATCAGAAGTGCCGAGCTGGCTGAGAAATTTGTAAGCGAAGTAGGAAGGCTTACGAATGCTTTCGTAATTCAGAAGACCAAAGCCTCCATAGAACGGCGTGAAACGCGGACCCCGTTCCTCAAAGATGTCAGTGAAGGTCCAATAGGACATTGAGGTCACATAGGGAGAGGCCTTGCGTATCTTGTCGAGAATGAAAGCGGCTTGAAGATACTGATCGTGAAGATAATCCGTGGATGTATAGGATGGGCCCCACTCGGTGAAATGGAGCTCAAGGTGGGGTAATGCGGACTGCTGAATCAATTCGCGCGAAGCTCTCATGCGGCCGAGGATTGTATCGGGCGAAGGGTCGAATACAGTGCTTACCCGACCCGTGGTGTTATCGACAAAGCCGTGTTTAATGGCGTAGATATGCGAAGAAATAAAGTCAACGGGAACATGGTTGGCAATGACAAATTGAAGGAATATCTGCTCCAACGGAAAATCCGCCGAAGCCGGACCGCCAACGCGGCATTCCGGGCAAATCTTTTTGATAGTACTCGCCGTAACCTGGTAGAGAGAAAGGTAGTCCTGTGCCGATCCTGTAAAGAAAATAGGAAGATCGGGCTCGTTCCAGACTTCAAAATACCATTGGGATATTTCCGCCTCGCCATATCGCTGCTTCCAATGAGTCATCAGAGCCGCGATGAGATCGCTCCACTTTGTCATGTCCTTGGGGGGAGTGATATTTCCCTTCCACCAGAAGACGGTACTCGATCCGCTGGCGAGTTTGGAAGGCATGAACGACAACTCGACAAACGGCTTGATATGGAGTGCAAGCAAGGCGTCATACAGAGTATCGATGTATTGGAAATTGTAGAGAGGATTTCTCTCGGCATCCTCAGTGTAGACGCCCATATCATCGTTAAGCAGCCCGTGGAAGCGAATGTAGTGAAAACCGATTTCCCGCTGGACAAGAGCGAGCTGTGCCTGCCAGTCGGCACGAAGGCCCTCATTCGCGCGGCCGGCTCCAACTACAAGCAGAGGGGAGCGGCTGTGGGGACTCACCACTTGCGAGACATCAGCAGTGATGTGGCGGCTCTCGTCTGGAACTGCGGAAGCCCAAAGCTCCGCCCGCTGAGCGCAGGCACTGATCGCGAGTACAAAGAGAATCGTGAGGGGCTTGCGCGCTCGTAACATAGTTGCCCTGTTTAAGGATTAAATCTGCGGGTGAAACCCTTTGATGTAGTTGAGATCTGCTCTGCTATCTATTATATAAAAATCGCTCGTTCAAATAGCTGTTTTAATCGGCTTCGAGCCTTTGAGGGCAGTTGCTTCGACGGGCGAGCCGCGTGCCTGGCGCTTCGCGCAGGCGGGAAAACGACCTTGGGAGCCGATTGATGAAGTTAGCATGCGTTTGCCTTACTACGTTGTTTCTCTTTAGTGGCAGTATCGTGCAGGCACAACGTGAGCAAATTCTGCCTGAGCCCCGGAATGTGCGGTACGGGTCTGGAAGTATTCCCATCCATGGCCTTGTCGTCACCTTCGCTTCATCGCCGACTACTGAAGACAGGTTCGCTGCAGCCGAGCTTGCGCGCGGATTAGCTCAGGAAACGGGAGCTCGCATTCCAATTTTGGCGGCTTCCAGAGCGCCGCGAGCCATTGTTCTGGATCGCACCGGCGGAGCGGATGCGTTGCCGGTTCCGGGTGAGAAGGCGGGACCGGAATCGCGTGAATCATACCGGGTTGCGATCGATGCGCATGGGATTCGGATCACCGGCCGCTCCTCAGCGGGCGTCTACTACGGAGTGCAGACCCTGCTTCAGTTGGCGAAGGGGACGGGAAATGCGGCGACGTTTCCCGAGGTTGCGATCCAGGACTGGCCATCGCTGCCCTATCGCGCCACGCTAGTCGACGTGGGAAGCGAAGGTCCAATGTCCACGGTAGCGCAAATTGAAAAACAGCTCGACCTGATCGCGCGGTTCAAAGGGAATCAGTACTTGTTCTATTGCGAAGCCTGCGTCCAGTTTGACGGTTACCCACTGCTTAATCCGCGGGCGCAGTTCACGAAGAACCAAGTACGACAGATTATTGCCTATGGCCGGGAACGGCATATCGAAATTGTTCCGGCCGTTGAGCTTTTCGGCCATTTACATGACCTGTTCCGCATCGAGAGGTATTCCAGCCTGGCGGATTTTCCTCATGGCGGCGAGTTCAATCCCGCCAATCCAGACGTCAAGGTTCTCTTGCAGGATTGGATTTCTCAGTTGTCTGCACTCTTTCCAAGCCCATTTGTGGACATCGGTTTTGATGAGACCTTTAGTATCCAGAAGGCGGCAGAGAGCGCGGGAGCCGGCGCCACTCCCGTCAAGCTCTTCCTCGACCAACTGCGTCTGGTGACGAATCAGTTTCAGGCGCACGGGAAACAGGTGATGGCATATGCCGACATCATGGTGAAGTTTCCAGGCATCATTCCTGACCTTCCGCCCGGATTGATCGCTCTGCCCTGGTATTACGACGCCAAACCAGACCCCGAGTACAAGCAATGGCTCAATCCATTGGTGGAGCACCATGTTCCGCATATCGTTGTGTCAGGGGTGAGCAGTTGGGATGAGATCGCTCCCGACTTCGACACCACCTTTGAGAACATTGACACACTGCTGGCGGCGGGGAGGAGATCGGGCACACTTGGTCTGGTCAATACGGTTTGGACGGACGACGGCCAGTTGCTGATGCAAATGTCGTGGCCGGGGATAGCGTATGGAGCGGCCTCTGCGTGGCAATCTCAGCCGCTGCAGCAGTCCAGTTTCTTCGCCGCGTATAGCCGTGTTCTGTATTCGCCTGCCGTCGCTGCGAGCATTGCCCAAGCCTACACAGAACTGAATGCCGCCGAGCAGAGCCTGCAGGCGGCACTAGGCGAGGAGACCATGTCGGCCGTGTGGAGGGATCCGTTTGAACCCCGAACCATGGAGCAGTTGAGGAAAAACCGCGACAACCTTCGCCAGTGCAGGCTCCACGCTGAAAATGCGGAGGAGGATGTTTACCGGATAGAGCCCTCGGGCGAAATGCCCGAGGGCTTGCCGTCTTTGATGGTAGGGGCGCAGCTACTCGACTATGCGGGTATGAAGTACCTCTATGCGTTGGAGATTGCGGATAGTTGGGCGACGCTTCCGCCTCAACCGACGAAAGCGGAACTCGCGGATGTCCTTGCCCAGGGCATCTCTTCGCAGGTTCACAGCCGTACAGCCGATCTGATGGACGCTATCAGCGCGCTCCAGCAGTCCTATAAGCGCCAGTGGCTGGATCAATACACCGACTACCGCCTTTACAGCGCGCTCGGTAGATGGAATGCGGAGTATGAATATTGGAGGCGCGCGCAGGCCCGATTCACTGAGCTGCGTAACGGCTTTCACGATCACGATACGCTTCCTTCGCTCGAGCAACTGCTGGGAGATTCTCCGGTTATGTAATAGCCCGGCAAGCGGGGCAAGTTATGGGAGAAACTTGTCGCGGGTTAGTCGCTTCTTCGCTTATCAGTGAAGGCCCTGAACTAGATCCTGAACGAGCATTCCCGCCAGCAGGGCCGTACGCGGAGCGAGTTGCTCAATGAACACGGACTCGCGCGTGGCGTGGGCGCCTTCGCCAACTGCGCCCATTCCATCGAGCGTGGGAATGCCCAAGGCAGCCGTGAAATTGCCGTCAGAGGCGCCGCCCGTGGCGGCTTGATCGAGGGTAAACCCAAGCTCTGCCGCGATGGCGCGCGCTCGTTTGTAGAGCGCTGCGCCGCCCCGGCTGCGCTCCATGGGCGGTCGATTGATGCCGCCGCTTACGGTGACCGCACAGCGCTTGTCGACGGCTTTGAGGGCGGCGAACTTGCGCTCGATGCGGGGCCCATCGGCGGCGCGTGCAATGCGCGCGTCAATTTCGGCCCAGGCCTCGGCCGGAATAACGTTGCTCTTGGTGCCTCCGCCAGCCACGCCCACGCTTATCGTGAGGCCGCGCTTCAGATCGGTCCATCCGCTTACGGTTTCGATGACGCGGGCAAGCTCGCGAAGGGCGTTTGCGCCTTTTTCAAAGTCTACTCCGGCATGTGCTGCCACTCCGCGCACGCAAACCTTCCAGTATCCGGTGCCCTTGCGCTCGGTTTTACAGGCCAGTCCGTGCGCGGGTTCGAGAACATAAACAGCCGAGCACTGCTGAGCCACCTGTTCAATGAGCGGGCGTGAGATGGGACTGCCGATCTCCTCTTCGCTGTTCAGGAGAAGAACGACTTCGCGGCGGAGAAACTGTGCTTCAAGGAGCAGTTCAATGGCGGTAAAGGCAATGGCGACTCCGGCCTTCATATCGAACACTCCTGGCCCCCAGAGACGGCCGTCGCGGACCCGCCAGGGCATCGTCTTTGGGGTTCCGAGCGGCCAGACAGTGTCGAGGTGGCCGAGCAACAGCACGCGATCATTGGAAGAGCGCGGACCGAAGCGGGCTTCCAGGACGTTGCCAAAGCACTTTTGCCTGTGCAACTTGACGCGGGCGCCAAGCGAACGGGCGCGTTGTGCAGCTAGTGCAATGCAGGCGTCGACGGCAGATTTATTGTCGGAGGGGGATTCTGCGTTGACCAGGGTATGGGTGAATTCGATCAACGTCTGTTCTTTGCGCCGAGCGCCGCTTAGCAACGCGCGCATTGGAACTGAAATTTCTTCGAGTTGTCCAGCCATAAGGAGACTTTATCAGCCAATAGTGATAGAGTTCTATTAGTCAACTGCACGAACCATTGGCCACCTTGAGTACATTGCCGAACGCGGAACGGGCTGCAAACGTGTATTCGGTTCCCGCCATCCATCGGATGCTCGATATTATCGAGGCGCTGATCAAGGTTCGTACCATTACGGTCAGCGAAGTCAATCAGCAGTTGAAGATTCCGAAGAGTTCGGCATATGCGATTCTGCAGACGCTGAAATCCCGCGGCTACGTGCATAAGGACGAGGCCGATCGCTATTCCCTGAGCCTGAAGCTGTTTAGCCTGGGTAGTGAACTGATTGCGGGCATTGATCTGCGGCGGTCGACCTATTCGCTGCTGAAAGAACTGGCGGAAAGGGCACAGATTACGGCGCACCTCGCTGTACTCGAAGGCAATCGCGCTGTCTATATAGAGAAGATCGAGGTGATAGCTAGCATACGGCTGCGGACGGAGGTGGGCCGCACGCTTCACCTGCATTCGACGGCCGCCGGTAAGGCACTGCTGGCGTTTCTTCCGGACGACGAGATCGACCGCATGTTGAAAACGCTGCCGTTGCGGGAACTCACATCCAAGACCATCACGGATGTGGCAACCTTCAGAAAAGAGCTTGCTCGCGTGCGCGCGCTGGGATACTCGGTCAATAACGAAGAGAACGAGCCGGAGACACGAGCGGTGGCCGCGCCTATTTTTGGCGCCGATGGCCGGACCATCGCAGCGATCAACTTAGGAGCGAGTACTCTGCAGATGCGCAGCAAGGATATTTCCGGATTGGGTCAACTAGTAAAGGAATACGCACTGAAGATGTCCGAACAGCTGGGCTACCAAGCCGCTAGGAATATCCCATCGCCTTGATGCGCTCGGCAGCTTGCTGCTGGACCTTCTGATAGAGGCTGTTGCCGTGTGCGTCAATAGCCACGATTAGCGGGCCAAAATCGCGGACGCGGAACTTCCAGAGGCACTCCGGCATCAGGTCC